>NZ_PJAP01000254.1:0-8880 GCF_002836795.1 Shewanella sp. 11B5
ATGGTTCAGTGACAGATTTAGAAGTCGCTGGTGTATTTGTTGCTATTGGTCACAGCCCTAATACTGGTATTTTTGCTGGTCAATTAGAAATGAATCACGGTTACTTACAAGTAAACAGTGGTTTACAAGGCAATGCTACACAAACTAGCATCGAAGGTGTCTATGCTTGTGGCGACGTAATGGATCAACATTACCGTCAAGCAATCACTTCAGCCGGTACAGGTTGTATGGCAGCACTTGATGCTGAACGTTATTTAGACGCAAAAAAGTAATCGACTGGATGTAATACAACAAAAGAGCAGCTCAGGCTGCTCTTTTTATTGCCTTAAAAAACATTACAGCGCTTTTTGATAAAACACTGCTTCAGTATCGCCTAAAGGATCGCGGTGAATACTTTTATGTTGAAACGTCATACCGAGTTTTTTCATAATCGCAATTGAGGCAAGATTGTCCTCTACAGCAACGGCACTCACATGAGTCACGCCATCAGGCTCACTGACTGTATCCATAACCGCTTTGGCAGCTTCTGTAGCATAGCCCTTACCCCAACAAATATGCTTAAAACGCCAACCTAATTCCAAGTTATGTGGTTGTGCTTGGGTGAAAAAGTACATTGGTCTGACTAATACCCAGCCTAAATACTCGCCGCTTAACCCGTGTTGATCATTGGCGTCACAATCGAGCGCATGGACTTTCCATAATCCCCAACCTTTTGACGGATGTAAATATTGAGCCAATCTTGGCAACATGATCGTATCTATCTGATGCTGAGTGGTTTTATTGCCGCCATTAAGAAAGTGCATGACGCGTTCATCTTGGTCTAGTTCAAATAATAGTGCGCTGTCATTAAGGGTCATTAATGACAACTGTAATCTAGAGGTGTTTTCAATCTGCACAATATCAGTTCCCTAAAGGTTTTTATGTCATGAGTTCACATGCTAGTAGTTGACACACAAGTTTACACAATGAAACAACAAACACTAAACATATCGATTAACATATACAGTAGAAAAAAACTATTGGCGGTATGAAATGAACTTACTGCAAAAATATCGGATTATAAAAAGGAAGCATTGTGGCTACTAAAAAACAAATAATATTACCCATCATAGTATTAGGTATTGGAATAGCCGGTTTAGTTGGAATTGCTGCACTAAAAAAACCGCCTGAAGAAAAGCCTGCAGTTGATACCACCCCTTTAGTGTCGGTTGAAGCACTTGAATATAAACCGATGACCTTCTCAGTCAGTTCATACGGTGTTGTCGCGGCAAAATACGACACCGAACTCGTCGCACAAGTCAGCGGTGAAATTATTTATTTAGCCGATAAATTCGTCAAGGGTGGCTTTGTTAAAAAAGGTGATGTTTTAGCTAAAATTGATCCCAGTGACTATGAAGCAGGTTTATTAGATGCTCAAGCAAACATAGCCTCATCTAAAGCCAACATGGTGCAAGAACGAGCCAATGCGGAAGTCGCCTTACGAGAATGGGCCGAGATAACCAGCAGTAAGCCAACCGATCTCAGTTTACGCAAGCCACAATTAGCACAAGAATTAGCCAAACTAAAAAGTGCTGAAGCGGGTTTATTACGTGCACAACGAGATTTAGAGCGTACGGTTATCCGCGCGCCATATGATGCATTGATCTCCAGCCGTGAAATCGGTTTAGGTGCATACGTCACCACTGGCAGTAAAATTGGTCATGTTTACAATACTGATACAGCAGAAATCCGCTTACCGCTTGCCGATAAAGAAATGCAATATTTAGATCAAAAAGGCACTCATGCTGAGGTACGATTAGTGGGTAACTTTGCTGGAAGCAAACAAGAGTGGATAGGAAAAATTGTTCGCAGTGAAGGCGTGGTCGACAGCAAAAGCCGCATGACATACCTGGTTGCCGAAATAGACGACCCATACGGACTCAATAGCGATAAAAATGAATTACGATTTGGCACCTATGTTAGCGCCTATGTTGAAGGCAGTAATGCCGGTAATGTGGCCATTATTCCGCGTCATTTGATTGTAAATGGTTTAGTTGCCGTGATGGATAGCGACAAAACCTTACGTTATAAACCTGTTAACATTATTCGCCAAGAAGGCGCGAATGTCGTGATTTCAGAAGGTATTGAATCAGGCGTGCAAGTTATCACATCAGCGCTTGATTACCCGCTAGAAGGTATGCAACTCGCTTTGCCTGAAGATAAAATCTTACAAGATGAGTCAGTAGAAACAGAAAAAACTGAACTTGCGATGGAAGGTAAATAAACATCATGGACGATACTAACAAAGGCATTATCGCCTGGTTTGCCCGCAATAGCGTAGCTGCAAACTTGTTGATGATCATTATCATACTCGGTGGTCTGTTGACCGCCAATACAATCCGTAAGCAATTCTTCCCTGCTGTTGAAGTTAACTGGATTCAATTTAGCGCCGTTTACCCAGGTACTGCACCACAAGAAGTGGAAGAAGGCATTACCATTAAAATTGAACAAGCCTTAGAAAGCGTTCAAGGATTAAAAAGGGTTATTACCTATTCAAATCGTAATATAGCGCAGGGATATTTTCAGGTTGAAGACTCATATGACCCACAAGTCGTACTTGAAGAGGTTAAGTCTGAAATTGACTCGATCTCAACCTTTCCTGGTGGCATGGAGCCCCCTAAAGTTGAACGGATTAAATTTCGCCAAGAAGTAATGTATTTAAGCCTTTATGGTGACTTAAACCAAAAGCAACTCAAAGATTTAGGCGAGCGCATTAATGATGAAATCATGCAATTGCCTGGTGTCAACATTAGCGAATATTATAGCGGCTTAAGTTATGAAATTGGCATTGAAGTCAGTAAAGACCGTTTACGTGAATTTGGGATCACATTTAACGATGTCGCTGAGGCCGTTCGTGGCTATTCACGCAATATGTCGGCTGGCCAAATCAAAGCAGAAAATGGTTACATCAATTTACGCGTTCAGAATCAAGCCTATGTAGGTTACGAGTTTGAACAACTGCCTTTACTAACATTAGATGATGGTACCAAGATTTTATTGGGTGATATTGCCAGCGTAAATGATGGCTTTGAAGAAGGCATTCAATACTCTAAATTTAATGGTAAAAATTCAGTTACCTTCTTCATTGGTGCGGGTAAAAACCAAAGTATTACCGATGTGGCAGATACCATTAATAGCTTTGTCGATAAACAGCAAAAAATATTACCACAAGGTGTAAAACTTGAACCTTGGGTTGACATGACTTACTACTTGGATGGCCGTTTACAACTGATGCTCGACAGCATGAAAAGTGGTGCGATATTAGTGTTTATCATGCTGGCTTTGTTCTTGCGTGTTCGATTGGCTTTTTGGGTGATGATGGGACTACCGGTGTGTTTTCTAGGTACCTTATTGTTTATGCCAATGGCATTTTTTGATGTAACCATTAACGTTATCAGCTTGTTCGCCTTTATCTTAGTGCTGGGGATAGTGGTCGATGATGCCATTGTGATGGGCGAAAGTGCCCATAGCGAATCAGAAGAACACGGCCAAAGTATTGACAGCGTTATTCGTGGGGTTAAAAAAGTCGCCATGCCAGCAACCTTTGGTGTATTGACCACGATAGCCGCTTTTCTACCAATAACCATGGACGACGGTCCATCATCTGCATTTGGGCAGGCTATTGGTTTTGTTGTTATTTTATGTTTATTGTTTTCATTAATAGAATCTAAATTGATTTTGCCTGCGCATTTGGCGCACATGAAAAAGCCTACCATTGTTAAACCAGGTTCAAAAAATCCATTAGATTGGCTGCGTAACGGCGTTAATTTTGTTCAAGGTAAAATTGATCGCGGCTTAACGAAATTTATTAAGTCTGTCTATCGCCCTTCCCTTGAATTAGCGGTTGAGTATCGTTACGCGGTTATCATGTTGTTTATCAGCTTGATTTTGATCTGTGTTGGGCTTTATATGGGCGGTTTGGTTCGTTTTATCGGTCAACCAAAAATTCCACACGACTTTCCAAGAGTCACCGTTGAAATGAACGTTGATGCATCAGAAAAGTCGACACTCGCGGCCGCACTGGCCATAGAGCAGACTTTATATGATGTTGATAAAAAGATTGAACAGCAATATGGCCAGAAAATGATTTCTGACATGCAAGTCGATCTTAAAGGGCAAACAACAGCAGAAGTGATGACTAAATTGGTCGACCCATCACTTAGACCAATGGATACCTTTGCTTTAGCAGACTTATGGCGAAAAGCAATGCCACAAATTCCAGGAGTTAAATCGTTTAGCATTCAAGACAGTTTAATGGGCGGAGGTCGTGAAGATGGCGACATTAGCTTTAGGCTTGAAGGTAAAGATGAAAGCCAGTTAGTGGCAGCGTCATTAGCCCTAAAAGCCAAACTGAATTCACTTAAAGGCGTCAGTGACGTAAACGACAGCCGTCAATCAAGTGCCAAAGAAGTGCAGTTTCAGTTAAAGCCGTTGGCCAATGCATTGGGTTTAACCTTAGCCAATATCGCCTCACAAGTGGGCAACAGCTTTTACGGTCTTGAAGCACAACGTATTATTCGTAATGGTGAAGAAATAAAAGTGATGCTTCGCTACCCTGAAGAGCAACGTAATTCAATCGCACTGGTACAAGATGTGATGATTAACACCCCACAAGGTGCAGAATTACCGCTATCTGAAGTGGCTGAAATAATGGTGGTTCAAGGCGTAAACAGTATCCGCCGCGAAAATGGTAACCGTACCATTAACGTGTGGGCCAATGTAGATGCAGATCAAACTGAACCGTTTAAGTTAGCTAAAGATATCCGTGATAACTTTATGCCTGAGTTATTGATTAAGTATCCGCGGGTACACAGTGAAGTGTCTGGTAGTATTCAAGAGCAATTAGACAGCGCAGATACACAAATGCGTGACTTTATCTTATCGTTATTGCTGATTTATAGCTTGTTAGCTATTCCACTACGCTCATATATTCAGCCTGTGATGATCATGTCTGTGATCCCGTTTGGGGTTATTGGTTCCGTAATGGGCCACATCATTTTAGGTATCGATTTAAGTGTACTATCGATGTTCGGTATTATTGCCGCGGCTGGTGTTGTGGTGAATGACTCGTTGGTGATGGTGGATTATGTCAATAACTCACGCAAAGCCGGTGTGCCAATGAAACAAGCCGTTCTCAATGCCGGTTGCCGTCGCTTTAGGGCTATCATGCTAACGTCATTAACAACATTCATGGGTTTAGTGCCGATTATGGCTGAGACCAGTATGCAAGCTCAAATGGTGATCCCAATGGCGGTTTCATTAGCGTTCGGAGTATTATTTGCGACTGTGGTAACTTTATGTCTTATTCCATGTTTATATATTGCAATTGAAGACGGTAAAGCATTGATCCGCAAGGTCATCAATATTTACGTCCCTGCTCCTTCGTCTGCGATACCATCAACCGAACAGCATTAAATGCAATTATAACTACAATAACAAAGGGCCTAAATGGCCCTTTTTTATTGCATTTTTTATGTTCGAGACAACACTTATAAATCGACTCTATCGATGGTTTTTTATGATGTGATAATCGATGTTCAAAGATTAAGTGAGTAATTGGTTTTATTCACAAAATAGTCCGTCCGTTAAAATAATCTCTTTATCGTTATTCGATAAAATAATATGCTAATCTAGCGCTAACTACCTTGTTTATTGCCAGCCAGCTAAGGTCACACTTTATGAGTCAACGCAGTATTAATGCACTCTTTAAACCCACTTCTGTGGCAGTCATTGGCGCATCTAACGGCAATAAACGCGCAGGTAAAGCAGTGATGAAAAACCTGCTATCAGGCGGTTTTTCTGGTCCAATAATGCCTGTGACACCCAAATACACCGCAGTAATGGGCGTATTGGCTTACCCCAATATTGAAGCATTACCGATCAAACCTGATTTAGCTATAATTTGTACCAACGCCCTGAAAGTGCCCAGTATTGTTGAACGTTTGGCTCAATTTGGCTGCAAAGTTGCGATTATTATGGCTTCTGGCATGGCATCCCAAACTGACGAGCAAGGTAATAATTTACTGGAACTCACCAAACAGTATGCGAAACGATACGGTATGCGTTTATTAGGCCCCAATAGTTTAGGAATGATTTTACCGCCTATAGGGCTCAATGCCAGTTTAGCGCACGCAGGAGCCAACGTCGGAAAAATTGCATTTGTGTCGCAATCGGCTGCTATTTGCACCACAGTCCTCGATTGGGCCAACAATAAAGGTATTGGCTTTTCGTCGTTTATTTCACTCGGCGATGCCACCGATATCGACTTTGACGAATTACTCGATTATTTGGGCCGCGACAGTAAAACCAGCGCTATCATGCTGTATATCGATTCCATTAACGAAAAACGTCACTTTTTATCAGCCGCCCGCGCTGCCTCACGCAATAAACCCATCTTTGTGATTAAATCAGGGCGCAGCCGTGAAGGAGTACAAGCTGCAATGCTCCATACTGGTGGTATTGGCGGTAACGATGCCGTTTATGAAGCCGCTTTTAGACGTGCCGGTATGTTAAGAGTAAACGATTTAATTGAATTATTTGCCGCAGTAGAAAGCCTTGCTCATTCAACCCCATTAAAAGGTGAACGATTAGTTATTATGAGTAATGGCGGCGGCCCTGCAGTCTTGGCTGCGGATGAGTTGATTATTAAAGGTGGCAAACTGGCACAATTGTCAGAAAAAACCGTGACAGAACTGAATGCTATTTTACCCAGTACATGGTCACGACAAAATCCTATCGACATGATTGGCGATTCAGACAGCCAACGCTACGCAGATACATTAAAAGTGCTCATGAGCAGTAACGATACTGACACTATTTTGGTGCTACATTCGCCATCGATATTAGGTGAAAGTGTTGAAATCGCTAACAGTATTATCGACACTATCAATCAACACCCTAATCGCAATCGAATCAATATGCTCACCAATTGGAGCGGTGAAGACTCAGCTTATTTGGCCCGTAAACGATTTACCAAAGCAGGCATTCCGACCTATCGAACCCCTGAGGGTGCCGTGAGAGCATTTATGCACATGGTCGAATATCGTCGTAACCAAAAGTTACTCCAAGAAGTACCGCAGTCAATACCCGATAATATTCCGACTGACAGCAAAGCTGCACGGCTATTGCTGCAACGCGCCTTGGATAATGGTCAAACAGTGGTTGAAACACATCAAGCGGTGGATATTTTGCGGGCTTACGGACTCAACACCATTGAAACCCGCTTTGTAAAAGATGTTGATGAAGCGGTTAATGTCGCCAACCAAGTGGGTTATCCTGTAGCGTTAAAAGTGCAATCACCAGACCTACTCTATAAATCAGATGTGCACGGCGTAGTGTTAAATTTAGCTTCTGATGAAGATGTTAGTCACGCCGCCCACTCTATTATTGACAGGGTTCATCAAATTAACCCTTCGGCCAAAATTGATGGATTAATTATTCAAAAAATGGCGTTAACCGCAGGTGCTCAAGAAATTAGAGTATCGGTAATTAATGACCCAGTATTTGGTCCAGCTATCTGTTTAGGTGAAGGTGGATCTGAATGGGACCCAACACGCGATGCCGCTGTTGCACTGCCACCGTTAAACATGGCACTGGCTCGCTATATGGTGATTCAAGCACTTAAAACCCATAAGTTGCGAGACCGTCATTTGCCACTTGGTCTCGACATGAATGCTTTATGCGTGATGCTGACGCAAATATCTCACTTAATTATTGATTGTCCTGAAATTGCCGAAGTAGACATTAATCCTGTGTTGGCCGCGGGGGAAATAATCACCTTATTAGACGTCAATATGCGTCTTCATGCCACCCCGCAAGACAACATTAACCGTCTGGCCATTTTGCCCTACCCAAAAGAATTAGAACAAACTACCACGCTGAAAAATGGACTCGAGATAATGTTGCGTCCCATCTTGCCAGAAGATGAACCTAAGCACTTAGATTTTGATAATTCATTAAGTGATGAAGACAGATACAAGCGCTATTTTGGGGTGCGCTCACGAATGACCCATGAAGAAATGGCAGTATTAACGCAAATTGATTATTCGCGTGAGATGGCGTTTATTGCGACGACAATGACAGAAGATGGTGAAGAGCTAACGTTAGGGGCTGTGAGAGCGTCTATCGACCCTGATAATACCGAAGCTGAGTTTGCTATGGCTGTTCGCAGTAATTATCAAGGGATTGGCTTAGGCAAATTATTACTGGAAAAACTGATTGCTTACTATAAAACCAACAATACACTGTATTTAACGGGCTTTACCATGTTTGAAAACCGCAGTATGGCCAACCTCGCCAAGTCACTTGGGTTTACCGTATCATTTGATATGGAAGAACATTTGATAAAGATGCACATGGATTTACAACCAAAAGCGCAATAACATTTTGGTTGTATTAAATGTAATCAACTGCAGGTAAACATAAGCCCACATGACTCAACATATAAAAGTTGATTCATTGTGGGTTTATCGGTGTTAAATCAAACCTTGGTATCAGCGAATAAGCAAAACAAATGCTAATAACACAGTACAACCACTGCGAGTGATTAACCAAACTTGACGCAATTTTTACCAGCGGCTTTGGCAATATAAAGTTGTTCGTCAGCACGCGATAATAAGGTATCTACATCATCACCCGTTTGAATAGTGGCCACACCAATAGAAACGGTAATATGGCCCAGGTTCTGTTTCTTTTCCTTACCTATAGAAAGCTGTTTTAATGCAATTCTTTCACGTATTTTTTCAGCCACATTAACGGCATCAATAAGCTTGGCATTGGGCAACATTACCACAAACTCTTCACCACCATAGCGGGCAACCAAATCATCGCCTTTAACGGTAT
>NZ_PJAP01001086.1:0-2349 GCF_002836795.1 Shewanella sp. 11B5
TACGTCTTGCACTTAACAACTCCTGACGAGAGCTCACATAATCCAGATAACCGTACCTTCCACGCTGATATGCATCTTGAGTTTCAATCAGTGCTTGCTCTAAAGAAGGGATGATGGTGGAACGCAATGAGTTAACGACTAAAATAGCTTGTTTTCTATTGTAAAAAGCTCGAAATAACTGATTATGCATATCCAATAACATGACATCACGTTTTACGAATACTTGATTTTTTTCTGCAATGGCTGTTGAAATAGCACCTTGATTCCTAGAGCCAGAAAATAAAGGCATACTGAAGCCAGCTACGAGTGCTGTATCGTTTGTATCTTGAGCTCGACGAACCCCCACAGACCAACTAATGTCAGATTTTGACTGTGTTTTAGCAACACGTATTTCAGCATCTTTTAAACGAGCTTCTGATGCAAAAATCTCTATTGCAGGGTTAAGTTTGACTCTTTCAAACAATTGTTCAAATGAGATATCTTCCCCAAACTGAAATAAATTCCCCTCAACATTCTCAAAGTCAGGTGAGGATGATCCCCACAAACTCGATAACGAAACTTTTAAGTAAGATAAGCGTTGCTGTTCGGCAAATAATGATAGCCTGGCTTGCTCTAAGGCTGCTAATGCTCGTTTAACTTCTGCATCGGGTGTAGCACCTGCAGCAGCGCGTTTTTTTACAATATCCAAAGTATCAATGCTTAGTTGAGTAGCCTCCTGTGCAAGAACAACTTGTTCTTGTGCAGCAAGTACATCAACATAACGACGAGTAACATCACCAAGTAAAGCCAGTGACTCAACCTGCCTGCTTGCTTCTAATAATGACAATTCAGAAGATACAGTCCCAATTCTAGCTAAACGCTTGTTATCCATTTCAAAAACTGAGGATAAAGCTATAGTGAACTCAGCTCCACTAATACCGTTGTAATTTCCAGTTCCTCCAACATTTTCAGTATCAAAACCTAATTCATAAGCAGGTGATAATTTAGCAGTTTCCATTTGACCATTCAGAGCATCAATTCGATACGGAAAAAATTTAAGAGAAGGATTTTGTGATAGTGAACGCTGCATTGCAGTTGGCAGCGATATAGCTTGATCTGCCGATGATGCTCTTGCTGCGCTGATTGTAAAGGAGAATGCCACAAGGAAAACACACGAAATAATCCGTATATTATAAATACGACTCGAGAGCTCCAAAACTAGTTTTGGAGGACGATTTAACATTAACATATTGTAATACCTAATTATTTAAGATATAAAAATGCGCAAACTCTATCATTTGCAAAAATTGACTTAGAATAAAAATTAGGCGATCGGAGGACGAATTGAAGCTGAAAAAGGAGTTTCTGGAATAGAAAATAAATATGAGTTGTATGGAGCGTATTTTGTGAGGATATCAGTTTCAGCCTCATAGACACTTAACAAATAGATATGGCAATGACTACTGTGGTGGTGGCAGTGAAACATTTCATTTGAAGAAGGAATATCAGTCGTAGATACATCATGAACTGGAGGTGTTTTGATAACTGATACATTATTATCGATTGGTGTACTTGATAAAATCTCAGCATAAGCTTTTAGCGGGTGAGCATCGACAATATTTGTCATAGGTTGAAACACAACCCATACAAAAATTAAAATTGTCGATACTAATTTAATCATGCTAACCCCAATTTAGATACATTTTGATTTTAACATTCCCCATAAAAAAATCAATGCATATTTAACTCTGTTCAAGACTGATGGCGGTGTTTTACCCGCTGAATATTAAACCTGTTATTTAAGAATGTACAAGAGCCTATAAAATTTTAAAGTTAAAATTAAAGTTAAATACTCGCGAATGACGAGGTGAACTCAAGTACAATTCGATAGCAACGCTTCACAGTGGTAGTCATCGATGACATTAAAATCTGCCTGAAAACAAGTTATCGCTAATAAAATGCATTGACTAGGATTCATTAGTTTTGCTGGAACGGTATATGTACAGGCTCTGTACAAAGTTTTAAGTAAATGCAGCATTTTTAACAAAAATACTCACATACAAGCTCTTAACGTATCATCATTCCGTTTCAAAAACTTGATTTTGTTACTTTATCAAAATAAATACTGTCCATTAATCTGAGCTGAAGTAAGTGCAACAGTTTCTCTTATAGAGATTTCTGGTATATCGAGCTTGAGTAAGCCAACTTAATCACATCATACCGGATTGCAGCTAACGATCATCATCATTAGCTAGCTCATTATTGAAGAATATTACAGTGACTGGAACAAATTTTTATTATTACTTTATTCACGTAAGTTAACTTAAACACGAAGCAATCTTTTAGCAGTGAAGGACTACAGATTACACA
>NZ_PJAP01001087.1:0-2148 GCF_002836795.1 Shewanella sp. 11B5
TTACTCAATATGACCTTTCTGTAGAACATTACTTCGGCGACGGTGGTTTACTTTCTGCGGCAATTTTCTATAAAGACGTTAACTCGTTTACACAAACCGACAGTAGCTGTTTAGCTGACTCAGGCACGATAAGCGGACAAAATACCACTCAGTGGAACAATATTTGTTTACTTAACACCGCAGGTCAAAGCCAAGGTGACATTGTTAATGCCACACAAGACCAAGGTTTAGCGTATGTTGATGCTCAAAAAGCCGCAGGTCGCACCGGTATCGTCATCGACACTGATGTAAATGGTGGTAGCGGTGAAGTCAGAGGTTTGGAATTAGGTTACCAGCAACAGTTCAGCTTTTTACCAGGCATTTGGGCAGGTTTAGGTGTTAACGCAAACTATACCTATGCAGATAGTGAGCAACCCGATGGCAATCCATTACTGAATATTTCTAAGCATACCGCTAACACTCAGGTTTACTGGGAAGGTGAAGAAGTTCAGTTACGTTTAGCCTACAACTGGCGCGACCGTTATTTAGACGACCAAAGCACCAAGCGTGTACAAACTGTTGGCGCTTTAGGTTATAACGTTTTCAACCAGAATGACCCTTCTGCTGATAACTACGACCCTACCGTGGGTAACAGCTACCGAGAAGATAGAGGCCAGCTTGATTTTTCAGTTAGCTGGGATATCAACGAAAACTTCACTGTTGTAGCCAATGCGGTAAACCTAACGGGTGAGCCAATTGTTTACACCACCGAGCTAGATTCTATCTGGGCTTACAGTGAAGCAGACCGTCGCTACACTCTTGGTGTTCGAGCTAAGTTTTAATCAACAGATGCCTTAACCTAGAGCCTATCAAATTGATAGGCTCTACCATTAACGACAACAATATTATTGACCGTCACTACAAACGATATTAGAGCGTTAAATGGATCTGACACTAGCAGCGTCTTAACGCGTTACGGATGTTCTGAGCCAGCTAACACAATTGTCTTGTTTGATTAAAATGTCGAATAAATAGCGATACCTTGCTACCAAACCATCATTAATTCTAGTTTTAGTTAACAACCAACAGCACTATGCTTACCAATCACATTTTTGGTATAACCTTGGCAAGATAATTGGTTGACAATAATACTAGTATTACTTACAATTTTGTAATACCACTTGATAACCAGTTCAAGCTAAAGTAAACATTATTGTTAACGATATTTTCAGTCCGGCAATACTAAATGATAAATAATGAGTCGTTTTCTACAGAGTAAAAAGGAATACACCATTTGAAAGGGCATTAATCCACTCAATTGGCTTATAACGATCCTGAACTCAAGATGACTCTTTAAACAAATTACATAGCGCATCGGCACATTCGGTGAGCTGAATAAAATTGAAATACGCATTTACCAATATATTTAGGAGTTAGACATGACAAAACCAGTCATCGGTTTTATCGGCCTTGGCCTTATGGGCGGCAACATGGTTGAGAACTTACAAAACAGAGGTTATCAGCTAAATGTAATGGACCTTAACAAAGAAGCGGTTGCAACATGCGTTGCTCGCGGTGCAAAAACCGTAACAACAGCAAAAGAACTTGCAGCATCTAGCGACATCGTAATGCTTTGCTTAACCACATCAGCCGTAGTTGAAAAACTGGTTTATGGTGACGACGGTATCTTAGCGGGTATTAAAGAAGGTTCTGTACTGGTTGATTTTGGCACATCAATTCCTTCATCTACGCGTAAAATTGGTGCAGACCTAGCGGCAAAAGGCGCAGGTATGATCGACGCCCCACTCGGCCGTACTCCTGCTCACGCTAAAGACGGTTTATTAAACATCATGGCAGCTGGCGATCTTGAAACCTTTAATAAGGTTAAGCCAGTATTAGACGAGCAAGGCGAAAACGTCTTCCATTTAGGTGCATTAGGCGCAGGTCACACAACTAAGTTAATCAATAACTTTATGGGTATGACCACTGTTTGTGCTATGTCTCAAGCCTTTGCTGTTGCAGATCTTGCCGGTGTTGACCGTGCGCAACTGTTCGACATTATGTCAGCGGGTCCATCTAACTCACCGTTCATGAAATTCTGTAAAAACTATGCAGTAGACGGTGTAAGCGATTTAGGCTTCTCTATTGCTCTGTCCCTTATACACACCT
>NZ_PJAP01001088.1:0-2336 GCF_002836795.1 Shewanella sp. 11B5
ACCCGAATGGGCGGTGAAGAGTTTGCTATCTTTATGCCAAAGCAAACTGAAGATATCGCGGTTGAATTTGCCGAGCAGATCCGCAATGCAATAGCCAATATTAACACTCGTTTCTCAGGACACGATTTTACTGTCACGGTGAGTTGTGGTGTGAGTAGTGTCGATAAGGATGACCTAAGCCTCGACCCGTTAATTCGCCGTGCGGATTTAGCGCTGTATAAGGCCAAGCATAATGGTCGAAATTGTGTCATCTGTTATAACGACACCATCAAATAACGATAGTTATCTAGCTTTATATCTCTCCCTGAAGTGTCTACCTTGAGTAAATCAACATATGCTAAACCAGCTTGTCACTTGTGATAGCGTCTAAACGTTGGCACTACACTCGTTGTTTAATGTTATTGTGCTCTGGTTTATGAATGTTAATCAAACCACTTATTTACCGTAATCTTTAGTGTATTGATTAGTCATAGGCTCAGTATAAGTGTGCCTTGTAAGTCGAACAGCGGGTAAATTGAATCGTGCAGGTTTGAAATTAATCTCGTTTTATCGTGTGATGTCATTTTTAATCGTCTGAGCTAAGGTTATGCATTTACAGTGTCTGCACCAAATTGCTTCAAGGAAAATCCTCCGTCACAAATGCTAACGGCATTTCCATTTATTCATCAGTTGCAACATTAGTTATTCAATTCATTACGTAGCGTTTGCGATACTTTGTTGCCACTCTATCTGAGCTAGAGCTGAATCATTAGCGATTTATCGACAGATGCCAATTAACATACAGTGAACTAAGCCTCGTTATTACCGACATATTCCGCCAGATCTGAGCACTGTTTATTACTCTTCGCTGCACCATTGTGGTTCTTAATTGCCCCATTTATGAAGTTTTTTCAATTATTTTTAAAAAAAATGCATTTTATTTAAAACAAACCAATCTGCTTGAGCTTGTTGATCGGGTGACGTAACTCACATTTCAAGCTATTAAAATGGCTTTTTTTGTTACGTTTACGTAAAGGTAAGTTTAAAACGGTTGTTTAAATTTGACGTGTAATTGGCTTTGGGTAAGCCTTTGTTTTTAATTAGTAAAATGTTGTTACGTATAGGTAAGCTAGAAACGTTGCAAAATTGTTTAATTCAATAGCATAGACTAAAGTTTGGTAAAGAAATATTTACAGTTGGTTTTTATATTACAACCTTTTTTACCATTATCATTTGCTGGTCAATTGGTAAGATGAATTTTACATGGCTACTTTAAAGTATAAGCTCTATTATATAAATATTATAGGTAACAGCGGCTTGTGGTTGTTAACTTGTGTTGGTAAGACCATTTTATGTGATCGGATGCACTGCTTTTTGAGTCGTTTTGGTAAAGAGCAGACTGTTGCAATTACAAACGTTTTTGGTTAGTTTTTAGTACGAAACAGACATTTGAAAGTTTTTGGTAAACAGTCAGCTTCAGTTAAATGTTATTAGAAATGGTTTACTTGAACGCTAATAAGTACAGCGATGATTTGGTACAGACAGGCGGGATAAATAGACAGTAGATAACATCACTACACAGTGAAGCATGACAATCAATATCAAAACAGACAGCATTTAGGGAGCCATTATTATGACGGCAGAACAATTAGTAGCTCAATACAGTAAGTCCACAGCAAGTCGTGATGATTCGGTTAAAACTGATCTCACGTTTATTGGGCCTACTGTTAATGGCCAAGAAGAAGTTTTTAACTCTGGTGCCGTGGCTTTCCTTGATTCGTTATGTGCAAAATTTGTTGATGAAGTACCCGAGCTATTAGCTAAGCGTAAGCAAAAACAAGCCCGTATTGATAATGGTGAGTTACCTGATTTTTTACCTGAAACTCGTGCAATTCGTGATGGTAATTGGACTATCCGTGGAATGCCTGAAGATCTCACTGATAGACGTGTTGAAATTACCGGCCCTGTTGATTGTAAGATGATCATCAATGCTTTAAACGCTAATGTAAAAGTGTTTATGGCCGACTTTGAGGATTCATTAGCACCGAGTTGGCAAAAAATTGTCGAAGGACAAATTAACCTTCGTGATGCCGTGCGCGGTGATATTGAACTAACTGTCCCTGAAACCGGTAAGCATTATTCGTTAAATCCGGATCCTGCAGTGTTAATTGCTCGTGTACGTGGTTTGCATCTTATTGAAAAGCACATTGAATACAAAGGCAAACCCATTCCTGGCGGCTTAGTCGATTTTGCTATGTACTTTTACCATAATTATCGTCAACTTTTAGCTAAAAAATCTGGACCTTACTTTTATATTCCTAAGTTAGAAAGCCATATAGAAGCGCGTTGGTGGGCGA
>NZ_PJAP01001089.1:0-2335 GCF_002836795.1 Shewanella sp. 11B5
ATGCACCGTTCATCAAATATCCGCAATATCTTTGTTCTTCCTCAGAAAATAGCTACTTGCAGTAAAACATTAATGCCGTTTAGGTGTAGTGTTTGTTTATGTTTGCATAAGCAATTACCGCTCATTCATCAATCACTCTCAGCACATCGTGGACATTGTGAGTTTATACAGCTTCGCCTAGTGGAAATTTCTGAGCCAATCTTGCTACCACTTTCACTACAATTTCGGCTTAAATTTAGAAATCCTTAATATGTAGCCAAACTACCTTTAACTCTTAATGAGTTAATAATAATATTCTTATGGGTAATGAATAAACGGTATGGTTCAGAGCTGTTTCTCAAAGGTATTAATTTGACCTTATTTGAATTTTTATTTTTAGGTGAGGAATGTTCAATGCTATTGGCGCACAGCAACTAAATATACTTTAGGCTGCTGTGCATTAGGTCTTTAGTCAATGAATTAACAACATAATTCCAATGTGTAAATTTTCATTGGTTGCATGCACATAAAATAATAATCATGCGCCGGATAGCGCTAATTATTTATTACTCTTCTGCCTTGTAACCAATTCTAAACCCACCCCAATGCTTTCCATTAACGTAAATAGGTGCAGACAGATCATGCATCACTTCACCGGTATCACGCTTATAAGTTTGCAGTAAAAAAGTTTCGGTGTTGCTGCCGCATCGCTTGCCTGTTGGGTCATCAAAAATACGCTTGGTGCGATTACCAGCAAGGTCTTGTTCCCGATTTCCGGTTAAAGGCTTAGAAAATTTGAGATTATGAGTAGGGAAATAGCCTCTTACATCCACAGCTCCTGCATAAATAATATCTGCGTTATTTTTTAAAATGACCTCTTGAATGTTAGGTAAATTTGAGTCTGTAAAACGGTCAAAACCGGTGGTGAATTTTTGCGGGTCGGTTTTAGGGATTGGTTGGTAATTTGAGTCAAATAACTGTGCTTGTGTAAGTGAACCTTTTTCCAAAGCGTGTTCAAAAATGGTTCCGACATCAGCCGCTGCATTAAGCGCGACATTAGCAATAATTGCGTGTTTATCCGATAAATCGAAACTCTGCAGATGACGAAAAATCTGTTCGGCAAAGCCACTAAGTTCAAGAACGCGATCTGAAGCTTCTATTAAGTCGGTATCAACTTTGAGTATAGAGGCCCCTATTCCTTCAATATTTGCACCAATACCATTGGTATTATCAACGGTTAACCCTACCGTTTGATCCATTTGCAGCATTTCGCTTGCTGCACCGGCCATACTTTCTTGGCTCGCTTGTGTGAGGATATAGATCTCATTCATGCGTTGAGAGAGCTTCCCCCCCATCTCACTCACTCGTTGCATTGCTTGTACTGATTGAATGCTATTCTCGCCAATTTCTGACAACAATGATTCGATACCTTGCGTTGCTTCAGCCGTTTTATGTGCCAGATTGCGAACTTCATCGGCTACCACGGCAAATCCTCTGCCTTGCTCACCGGCTCTGGCGGCTTCAATTGCAGCATTGAGGGCCAACATATTGGTTTGATCAGATAGTTGATTAATAGTGTCGGTGATACTGCTTATAGCATTGGCTTTATTTTTAAGTTCGATTAATAACACTGCCGTTGATTCAATCTCAGTAGACAGGATGCGTTGCTGTTCATCGACTTGTTTTATTTCTTTGGCGTAGCTGGAAGCTTGGGTATTTGCTTCTTCAACCAGTAAGCGTACTTGGGCGGATTGGCCTAGAAGTTGTTGAGCACCTTGCTCTAAATTACCTGCTCGTTCTGATATTTCTTGAACATGCTTAACTTGTAACCCCATTGCATGTGCTAGTTTTTCGATAAAAAATGACACTTCAGCCCCACCAATGGCAATCCGAGTGGCAGCTTTGCTAATACCACTAGCAACATGCTCATCTTGTTGAGATGACTCAAGGATTTCTGGGCTAGTTTCTTTTTTGTGGGTAAGCAGTAACGTGGCCACAGATGTGAGTGCGATCAACAATGCATACAGCCAAGGAGATAGAGTGAAATAACTCAGTAGCACAGTGATAGCAAATACCACTAAACCATTAATAAAAATTGTTCTATTTAGCATGAATACTCCAATCCTTTTTTATTCAGGTTAGCATTGTCTATGTCATTGTAGGCTATCGACTTTGGTCTATGGCTAAACGGTCATCTCAATCTAAGGCTTAAACCGTATTTATGACGCAATAGAGCCACAGCAAGAACTTGATATTGCATTTATTTGTGTACAAACCACGACATTAAGCATCAAGTGATCAATTCGAGCATTTTAGTGTAGTTTACAGATGCAACGATTCGACCAAAAATGCTGCT
>NZ_PJAP01001090.1:0-2327 GCF_002836795.1 Shewanella sp. 11B5
TCATCATTGCGGCCTTAATTACTAAACATCAAAAATGGGGCGTGCTGTGGCACGACTGGTTAACCTCGGTTGACCACAAAAAACTCGGTATTATGTATATCGTATTAGCGATGGTAATGCTGGTCCGTGGTTTTTCTGACGCGATTATGATGCGAACTCAGCAAGCACTTGCCACTAACGGCGCTGCGGGCTATTTACCACCAGAACATTACGACCAAATCTTCACAGCCCACGGCGTGATCATGATTATCTTTATGGCAATGCCATTTATGATTGGTTTAATGAACTTGGTCGTGCCATTACAGATTGGTGCCCGCGATGTGGCGTTCCCATTCTTAAACAACTTAAGTTTTTGGCTAACGACCTCTGGCGCGGTGTTAATTAACATATCGCTAGGACTCGGTGAGTTTGCTAAAACCGGTTGGGTAGCTTATCCGCCATTGTCTGAGCTGGCCTACAGCCCGGGGGTGGGGGTTGATTATTATATCTGGGCCTTGCAAATATCCGGTATCGGGACAACCTTAACCGGGGTGAACTTTATCGCCACTGTGTTAAAAATGCGTGCGCCTGGCATGAAGTTAATGCAAATGCCTATTTTCACTTGGGCTTGTACTTGGGCTAACGTGTTAATCGTTGCATCGTTCCCCATTTTAACCGCTGTTTTAGGCATGTTGACCTTAGACCGTTATTTAGATTTCCACTTCTTTACCAATGACGGTGGCGGTAACGCCATGATGTACATCAACCTGTTTTGGGCTTGGGGTCATCCTGAAGTATACATTTTGGTATTACCGGCTTTCGGTATTTTCTCTGAAGTGTTTTCAACCTTTACCTCAAAGCGTTTATTTGGTTACACCTCAATGGTGTGGGCAACCGGTGCGATTTCGGTGCTTGGTTTTATTGTGTGGTTACACCATTTTTTTACCATGGGTTCAAGCGCTAACGTTAACGCCTTCTTCGGCGTAATGACCATGGTGATTGCGGTGCCGACCGGGGTAAAACTGTTTAACTGGCTATTTACTATTTATCGCGGCCGTTTACGTTTTACCGTGCCAGTATTGTGGTCTTTAGGCTTTATGGTGACCTTCACCATCGGCGGCATGACCGGGGTATTGTTAGCATTACCTGGTGCCGATTACGTACTGCATAACAGCTTGTTTTTAATCGCCCATTTCCATAACACCATTATTGGTGGTGCGGTATTTGGCTACATGGCGGGGTTTGCCTACTGGTTCCCTAAAGCGATGGGGTTCACACTCAATGAACGCTTAGGTAAGGCATCATTTTGGTGCTGGCAGATTGGCTTCTATGTGGCCTTTATGCCGTTGTACGTGCTTGGTTTTATGGGCATGACACGTCGTATTAACCACACCGACAACCCAGCGTGGAACTTCTGGCTTTACTTTGCCGTAGTCGGCGCATTTATCATTCTTGTGGGTATTATTTTACAGTTTGTCCAATTGTATGTGAGCTTCCGTGACCGTGAGCAAAACCTGGATACCACAGGCGATCCATGGAATGGCCATACGCTTGAGTGGTCAACATCTTCACCCCCACAGTTCTATAACTTTGCCCAGTTAGATCCTGTAACTGACATTGATGCGTTCACCGACATGAAAGAAAAAGGCACTGCCTACCAACGTCGTGAAACCTATCAGCCAATTCACATGCCTAAAAATACTGCCAGCGGTATTGCTATGGCCGCGTGTATTACGGCCATGGGCTTTGCTGCTATTTGGCATATTTGGTGGTTAGCCATTGTCGGGTTTGCCGGTACGTTTGTGTTGTTTTTACTGCGCGCTTACGACAATGACGTTGACTATTTCGTGCAGCCAGATGAAGTCGCACGGATTGAAAATGCACACTTAGATAACGTAGCAAGGGGCCGATAATGAGTATTGCTATTCAAGCAGATTTACACGTGGCTCACGCTGCAGATCACCATGATGAGCATCATGACACTAGCGGTAACACCTTGTTCGGTTTTTGGATTTATCTAATGACCGACTGTATTTTGTTCGCCTCTGTGTTTGCGACTTATGCGGTGTTGTTTATGAACACCGACGGTGGTGTGTCGGGTAAAGATATTTTCGAACTAGACTTCGTGCTTATCGAAACCGCCGCCTTGTTGGTCAGTAGTATTACTTATGGCTTTGCCATGATTTGCGCAAGACACCAAAAGAAAGCAGCAACTTTAGGCTGGTTATTAATCACCTTCGCTTTAGGTTGTGTGTTTATCGCGATGGAAGTGTACGAGTTTCATCACTTAATTGAACACGGCAATGGCCCAGATCGCAGCGCCTTTTTATCAGCATTTTTTGCCTTAG
>NZ_PJAP01001091.1:0-2312 GCF_002836795.1 Shewanella sp. 11B5
CCCAAACCCTTGCTGCCGATGCTGGTACTGCTTTTTTTGCTAATGTATTAGCCATAATTTTCCCCTCAAAATTGTCCAGCAGTTATTGGTACTGGAGCATTTTGAGCTAATAGTCCTTCACTTTTTAAAACTTGCCATAACTCAAATGGAATGCTTTCTGAAAGTGCATTGAAGTCCTCTGAAATTCGTGAAGGTTTGCTTGCTCCCGGAATAACAGCTGCAACGGCTTCATTAGCCATTACAAATTGCAATGCGACGGATTTAATGCTGACAGAAAAATCATCACAGATAGATTTAATACGAGAAACTTTATCTAGAATAGCTTGAGGGGCTTTTTGATACTCAAAGTGTGAACCACCAGCGAGAATTCCAGAACTGTATGGACCTCCTACAACAATATCCACATTTTTCTTATATGCTTTAGGCATCAAACGCTGCAATGCAACCTCATGGTCAAGCAGCGTATAGCGACCAGCAAGTAAGAAGACATCAGGTTTATCTTCTTCAAGCTCTAAAGTTAGCTCTAGAGGCTCAACTTTATTAACACCTAATCCCCATGCCTTAATGACACCCTCACGTTTTAATTGTGCTAAAACTTTGAAAGCACCATTACGAGCCTCTTCAAATTTTGCCAACCAATTGTCACCATGAAAGTCTTGCGCAATATCGTGAACATAAACAATGTCTAATCTATCAGTGTCTAATCTTGTTAGGCTTTGTTCAATTGATCTTAATGTACCGTCAGCTGAATAATCATCAATTACTTTATTTTTGCGTCCATGCTCAAACAAAGTGCCTTTCTCACCAAACTCTTGTGCTCCTGTAATATGTTCATCAAGAATTATTCTTCCAACTTTTGAGCTAAGGATAAAATCATCTCTATTGTACTCTTTTAATGCCTTACCCAAACGAAGTTCTGACAATCCCGCACCATAAAATGGAGCTGTATCAAAATACCTGACCCCTTGTTCCCATGCTGCTTTGACTGTATTTAAAGCTTCTTCTTCTGGAATATTTCGAAACATATTCCCTAATGGTGCGGTTCCAAACCCTAAGGTTGAAGCTGTTAACAATTTATCGCGGATACTCATTATTTATCTCCTCATTAGAAAGTGAAGAGATAATAGAATACTCAAAAAAATCAGTCCAAGACTGAGTTGGCTATAGTTAAGTCCTAAAAGGTCCGAATGTTGACGGGTATATTGAACATACCATCAGACTCTTAGTATAAGTCAGTCTAGTAAAATCCACACAACTAGACTCTTTGTTGTTTTCTAGAATTTATGAAATCAACTCAAAAGAGGCGCTTTGAGCAACATTACCATTTAGTAAAATTTCAATGATATAGCTGCCTTGTCGGTACTTACGAGTACTCAAATCTTTAAATGCTCGTGTTGTAACAATTTCCAGAATCTGCTCAGGTAGAATACTGAATGTTTTGAGTTTAAATACTTTGGTTGACATTGAACCGTTTGCTCTTGGGAAGTGTAGTCGATAGTCAACTACCGCTGGTTGTGTTTCACTATCCTGGGAGATAACAGCTAATGAGATAGTAAGTGAGTCTCCCTGACGAATTGTTGTAGGGGTCAGTTTTAGTCGTGTAACACCAAGTTTCGCCAGATGATCGACACCATGTAATGCAAGCGCTCTTGGGTTCCCTTGTTTTATAAGATTACGCAGCGCATGCCGGATGACCCATTTTACATTAGGATCATCAGTTGACCAGGTTGCCACCCAATCCAGAACTGCCTCAGGATATTCCTTAGCAAGATCATTTAGGTGATTTGCTACAGACTTTCTGACATAAAGGCTAGAATCTGATTTTAGCTGCTCCAAGATTTCCATGGCGGGCGAAGGCATCTGTAACATATTGGAAAGTTTAATCCCCCAGGGGAGTCTTGGTCGGCATCCTTCACAGGCAAGACGTCGCAGGTGTTCATTATCACTTTGCATCCATTGCAACAATATCGATATAGTTCGACTTTGCTCGTTTGACAGAAAAGGACGAATAGCAAACTCAGCAGTACCATAGCTGGTCATTGTTGATAATGCCTGCATTGAGGTATCAAAATCGTGCTGACCATATCTTGCAATATACTCAGTCAGAGCAACAGCCTGAAATCCGGGAGCTATCTGGTGCACCATCTGGCATAAAATTCTCACTGCATCAGGGTACGGACTTGGCAGGGCATTATAGAGAGCATCGGCGATATGCCTTACGCGCTGCATAATTGAAAGGTCTTCAATTCCATCGAGAGCAAAAGCAATAAATTGCTCAGCATTAAAGACTTCTGACACTTGAGCCCCAGCCC
>NZ_PJAP01001092.1:0-2311 GCF_002836795.1 Shewanella sp. 11B5
TTGACGACCAAAGCCAATGCTCGATACACATCGTCGATAATCAGCGCTTTAGGCAACTCAATACCCTCAGGGTAGGATGAGCCGTAGATTTTATTAAACGGCGTGCCAGCAGCCGCTTGCTGTCCCATATACTGTTCAATGACGGTATCTGCTTGAGTCCAATTACCTTGCATGAGGATAATGTGTTGTTGGTTTAATTGATTTACGACTTGTTCGCGATGAAGCACGTTGGCTTTATTGGTTTGGCAAGGGACACACCAGTCGGCTGTAATATCAACAAACACAATATTGCCTTGTTCAACATAGGTAGCAATTTTTTCAGGTTCAAGTGGCTGCCAATTCAATGTTTTATATGCTTGATAGTCTTCACCTTTATTAACAAATGCTATGATCCCCGCAAAACAGAACCCCATGAAAATGAGCATGGCTATCACTAAGGTCGGAATCGATTTGCCTTTTATTTTAGCCCAAATCAATATCACTACAGCGCTAAAAATAACCAAGAGTAATATCAGCATTAATGTGGTCATAGGTTTCCTCGGTAAATACGTTATCATATTCATCACTTAATAAGTGACGCGACATTAACAGCGCATACTTAACTGGTTGTTAAAATTGTTTTTGTACAAAGATTATAGATAGACTAACTGTAATTTAAAGAGGTGTTATGACGTTAAGTACTTGGCTGGGACTATTAGCGATATGCTGTTTGGGTGCTATGTCTCCAGGCCCGAGTTTAGCCATGGTAGTGAGGCATACACTCAGTGGTGGAAGATTACACGGTGTAGTGTGTGCTTGGGCGCATTCAATTGGTATTGGCGTGTATGCACTGGTGACTTTATTGGGCTTAGCTGCAATATTAAAAGCATCTCCATTAATTTTTAATGCCATAGCGATAATCGGAGCAATTTACTTAGCTTGGATGGGTATTCAAGCGCTGGGTTCCAAAGGCGGGATGCAGCAAAAGTTAGCCGCTGGGGAAGCCACTAGTTTATGGGTTGCAGCTCGTGACGGGCTAGCTATTTCACTGTTTAATCCTAAGATATTATTGTTTTTTCTAGCCTTATTTAGCCAATTTGTCTTGGCTGCACAAACGACCACTGGCCAAGCATTAATTGTATTTACCCCGTTAATTATTGATGGCTTGTGGTATACCGTTATCGCATTTGTGTTATCACATTCTGCTGTACTACCTAAGTTACGTGAAAAGGCAAAGTTGATTGATAGACTCTCAGGTATTGTATTGATTTTACTTTCTATTAGGGTTATTTACACGCTGTTATAACACCGATGTCTAATCGGGTTACTGTGATTAATTATGCTGGTTATGCATAGGTTTAGTTGTTAAAGCGAACAGAGAAAATAGTAAGTGGTGATGGGGAGTGTTAAATGTGCCTGATTTTAAAAAAAGTAATCCCCACCAGATCTCTGGTAGGGATTATTGATTAACGGCTAATTATCAGTGACGTTGTTAGCGAATGCTAGGCACCTTTAAACATTTGCACGCTATCATCGCTTTTTTGCTCTTGTTGCGGTGCCGCTACAGGAGGATTAGCAATATGATCTTCTAAGTTTTCTTTTAGCATGGCTTTAAATTCATCAGAGAACCAAGCTAATGCATGATCTTTTTCAGCAGCAAGATCAGCTGATTTAATTGAGGCTTCGAACGCATTAAAGCGTGCTGAAGCAAATCTCATTGCTGTTCCCACTTTACCAATATCATTTTCTTGTTGGCTTAGTTGATTGGCTAGGGCAATAAATTGGTCAGCTATTTGATACATTGTTAATTCTGGTTTGGCTTCAGACATCAGATCCACTTTTTGTGAGTTAATTTTCCATTGAGTGTAACGTTTTTATTGGAAAATATCAGGTAAAAAATTAGCTATTGGGATCTGAATCTACCAAGACCTGGCCGTTACGTGAGTCATAATATATCGACATAAGTGATAGCGAGTTGTAGTTATATCGGCATTGATCTGGATTGATATATTCCGCTTGGTAATCAGATGAATCTTTATCTGCACTACTCGAAACGCTTGGACCATCCTGCAACAGAGTAGGCCAGACGGAAAGGCAGTCATTAACGTTATTCAGTCTTGGAGAGGCTTCGTAAGGTGGATAATTCTGTGCAGGATAGCCCCATTGGTTCATATCCAGTTCGCCATCGGTTCCGGCTTGACTGAAAATAGCTAAATTATCTGCTGGGCCAGAATACCCCATCGCGGCCCACTTCAAATGAGCCAAGGTTATTGCTGAAGAAAATGCTCCGCCAGTTGCTTTTACATTGGCGATTTTAGCATCTTGGCCTAAA
>NZ_PJAP01001093.1:0-2305 GCF_002836795.1 Shewanella sp. 11B5
TGCCCATGTTAATGCTGAATATGGTCACTTAATTAACCAGACTAGCCAGTTTTGGGATGCATCTGGTATTAAGTTAGACGTTGGTTTATTTTCTGGTGCACAGTTAGAAACTGGCTCATTAGAAACAATACTCGCCGGTGGTATTGCATTTGCAACCCAAGATACCACATCAGACAGTAACCGTATCAACACCACCGACCGTTTCCCATTGCATGAGAACATGCAGGAAGAATGGTCACAATGGCGACCTACCCAAGCTAAGTAATTTCATCTAGCGATAATACAATTAGTACAAAAGCAAAGGCCGATAAATATATCGGCCTTTCTATTTATATTATGGTTAATCTCGATAATGATGATTAACCATAAAACCAATAACACACACCGATGGCGGCACTAATACCTGCAAAATCTGCTGCTAAACCACATCCCAGTGCATGACGTCCATTACGGATCCCCACTGAACCAAAGTACACAGCCAATACATAAAACGTTGTTTCGGTACTGCCTTGTAAAATAGCCGCTAGGCGGCCCGCAAAAGAATCAACTCCGTGATGGCTCATCGTTTCTAACATCATCGCACGCGCACCAGAGCCGCTAAAAGGTTTCATGAACGCGGTTGGCATCGCATCAATAAAGCGCGTATCTGCGCCTAATGCACTCACGCCACTCGCTAACAGCTGTAAGGCATAATCTAGCGCCCCTGAAGCCCTAAGAAATCCAATGGCTAATAACATCGCCAGCAAATAAGGGATTAGCTGAATTGCTTGGCTAAAGCCCTGTTTAGCGCCATCAACAAACTCGTCATACACAGCAATTTTGCGATAACCCGCGACTAGAATAAAACTTAAAATCAGCAACAACAATATACCGTTACCTAACACCATAGACACTTGGCCTATCGCCTCGGCGGATAATGTCACCAAATAAGCGATCCCAGCCATGAATACACTCATAATGGTTGCAGCATAAGCCAAAATAACACTATTGATTAACGAGATTCGTTGCACTAACGCGACAACCAATAATCCCACAACGGTGGAGACACTAGTGGCTAATAAAATGGGTAAAAAGATATCCGCAGGATTAGCCGCACCTTGTTGGGCACGATAAAGAAATACGGTTACAGGAACTAAGGTAACTGATGAAGTATTTAACACTAAAAATAAAATTTGGGCGTTGGTTGCTACTGATTTTACAGGGTTAAGAGATTGCAGATCATGCATCGCTTTTAAGCCTAAAGGTGTTGCTGCATTGTCCAGTCCCAGCATGTTAGCTGTAAGATTCATGCTAATGCTGCCATAGGCGACATGTCCACGAGGAACTTCTGGCATCAACTTCGACAATAAAGGTTCAAATATGCGGGCAAACAACCCTACCACACCGGCCTTTTCACCGACTTGCATCAATCCCATCCATAACGCTAACACACCAATTAAGCCAAGTGATATGTCAGCGGCTAACTTAGCACTGGCAAACAATGCCGTCACCGATTCGCTTAATACATCGACATTGCCATTCACTAATTGAATCGTGATAGACAACGCTGCAATGATAAAAAATAATAACCACACTCTATTTAACACACACCACTCCATTAGCCAGTCGGTTTTATTAACGTCAATATACAGTAATCATTGCCGATCAGGGTGTACAATTCCGTGATATGATCGCTTCAATTACAGCAAAAATAACCTACCGTTTATTATTATGGCCCAATTAAATACAAACTTTATCAATCACATTGAGAAAGAGTTACCCGCTCACTTATCTTTACAAGAGTTTATTGCCTATTGCGATAAACCGCTTCGTAAATCCATTCGGGTGAATACGCTTAAAATCAGTACAACACAATTTGTCCACATCATGACTAGCGCAGGCTGGCAACTGTCTCCAGTACCTTGGTGTGCTGACGGATTTTGGATTGAGGGTAAAGATGATATCCAACTGGGTAATGCTATTGAACATATTCAAGGGCTATTTTATATCCAAGAAGCCAGTTCCATGCTGCCGCCGACCGCATTATTTTCTAATGATAACACCGCTGAAATTG
Organism: Shewanella sp. 11B5; assembly: GCF_002836795.1. Lineage (NCBI taxonomy): Bacteria > Pseudomonadati > Pseudomonadota > Gammaproteobacteria > Alteromonadales > Shewanellaceae > Shewanella > Shewanella sp. 11B5. The sequence continues at coordinate 2,054 of NZ_PJAP01001093.1, forward strand.
TCTTGGATGTCGCCTCAGCTCCAGGCTCCAAGGCCACTCAAATAGCAGCCTTAATGAATAACAGTGGCTTATTAGTGGCTAATGAATATTCAGCCAGCCGCGTTAAAGTATTACACGCTAACGTATTACGCATGGGAGCCAGCCACACCGCCCTAACCCATTTTGATGGTCGAGTTTTTGGTGAATATTTATATGAATCGTTTGATGCTATTTTATTAGATGCTCCTTGTGGCGGCGAAGGTACGGTTCGTA
>NZ_PJAP01001094.1:0-2304 GCF_002836795.1 Shewanella sp. 11B5
ATGTTAAAACAGCATAACTTACCTTTTAATGGTTAATTATCAGCAAAAAAAGTTTACTTAGATTTGGTGTTGTAGATATTTAATCAATATGGCGACTTATTCAAGTCAGCTTCTACATAACACATGATTTTTGTCATGTTCGTGAATCCTTCTCTTTCTGCACGTATCTGTCAATCCCTGTGCCCTGCACTTCCAATTAAGCATCTTGTCATCCATATAAATTTGTTCATTTGCCAAAAAGAACATGGGCCATTATGATTTGGTTTGCGCTACTAGGATGCTTTCAGCCAAGTTCTGCTTAATGACTTGATCAGAACTTGGAATAATAGGTGAGAAATATCAAAACGTAGTTACTAACCACTTTCAAACTGGGCATTTTACTCAAACCCGAATTCAGGCAAGACGAGTCGCTTACAAGCGAATAACAGAGTAAATAGATAACTAAATGACTGTTCTATTACAGTCAATTCAATGCAGTCTGCAAGGCAAAGGGCTGTTTATTGGCGTTTGTTATCTTGAGTCAGATTATATAGCAGCGCTAAATTATCGAACTTAATCAGTGTTGTATGAATACTGTAGAGACATAGAAAATATTATACGTAGATTTCGATGGATTGATGTTGTTGTGAATAACGTTCTGGGGAAGGTAGAGATTGACTAGTTGAATCGTTAACTGCTGTTGTGTCGTTTGCAATAGTAGAATGACTCTGTTCTGCTGATACTGAATGATTAGGAGACAATAGACTTATGTTTGAATCATCGGCAATAAGGGGATCATTGGTTAAAGTTTGACTGTTTTGAGCTCTAGAATTATTCGTTTTTGAAGATGACACAGAATCTGCATTATTTGTTATTAACTCTTTCTTTGCTTCATTCATGTTTTGTAATGCTTGCGCCGCGACGCGAATATCCGCCATAGACGGTTGTACAGGAGCCATTGCTGCCGCATACACTTTCTGCATTTTAGTTAATGTCGCTTGGGCGTCACCATCAACAGTAGACACATCGATATTAACCTCACCATCCACAGCATAACGACGTCCATCTGGGCCTTTTTCATATTGATAACTCGGGCTTTGCGCTAAACTTCCACCTACTGCAGCATGTGCTTGCTCGTGAGTTTTAACTTCGGTATCTCGCTGTGCAAGTTGATCAATCTGCTTAATTTCTGCTTGTTCTATTTGCTGTTGCTTGTCTTTTACCTGTTGCTCAACTTGCTGCTCTGCTGAATCATCCTGACTGTTTGACGTTTGAGGTTCTGTATTGACTGACGATTCGTCTACGGATGAATTTTGTTCCGTCCTATTTGTCGCTACAGCTGAAGTATTTGTTTCTGTCGCTGAAGCATCCGAGGGTTGATTAAAGATATTAACTATAGGCTGTTGAGCATTAACAACTTCACCATTACTCGTTCTTGCTGGTTTAGCTGTACTCACAAATGTTCCAGCAGCGACATCAGTAGCCTGGGTTTGAATAGCTGAACGATTCAATACACCAGTAAGATTGAGCGGACCACTTTTTAAGCTGTAACTATTGAATGGATCTGCAGCAACTATTTGTGGCGGCTTAACCCCATTTGTATTTGCAGAAACAGAATTTGACGGAGCGTTCTGATGAGTATCCGTACTTAAATTGGGTTTAAAGTCGACTGATGCTTTAAAAGCTGATGTGACTGTAGTTTGAATTGGGCTAGATTTGAGCGAACTGCTTTTTACTGAACTGTTTCTAACTTGATTTGAATGGATGATTTCAGGCCGAGCATCTATCACTTTAGCAGATGCCGGTTGAGCTTGTGGTGCAGATAAAGAATTGCGGTGGTTAAGTTGGGCAGTATTATTAACAGACCCAGTGTTAGCAGAAACCATCGCCGCATTCATGATTACACTTCAATATCAATCAAGCTACCAACAGTCTCAGAAGCCACTTCAATCACTTTAGCAGATGCTTGAGCTTGGTTAGATGATTCAGTCGCTGACACTAAAGCAGATGTGGTGTCAGTTTGCCCAACAGCACGAGAACTTAAAGTCACAGTATCTTGTGCCGATGTATTTGGCACCGCAGGTTTTTGTTGATCTGGAGTGGCAACAGATGTTGTTGCTTGCGCTAAACCTTGTTGAGCACTCTGCAATCCCTGCATACCTGACGCATAGGCTGATTGAACTTGCATAATACTGCTCCTGATTTTAAAAAAGTCGATTTATTATGGCCTAAATCGACTAATATGTACAGTTTTCAAACAAAAGTTAGCTGTTAACCCAACCCATCTCCCAATCTTTCCATACTGGATTAATTCCTCGTCGCTTC
>NZ_PJAP01001095.1:0-2304 GCF_002836795.1 Shewanella sp. 11B5
ATAAAAATAACTAATCAGCGGCTTACCGTGTTGTGGGTGAAGATTAATGTCGCAGCACACACCAAACACTTCACTAATTTGCCGTTCGGTTAGCACTTCTGTTGGGGTACCTTTAGCAATTAAACGCCCTTGGTCAAGTAGCAGTAATTTATCGCACATTGCACTGGCTAAATTCAGATCGTGTATAGAAGCAATAACACTAATGCCTAATGATTTAACCAGTTCAAGGATTTGAATTTGATAACGAATATCTAAGTGGTTAGTCGGTTCATCTAAAATTAGAATATGCGGCTGTTGCACAATGGCGCGGGCAATAAGGGCACGTTGTTTTTCACCACCAGATAACAGTTCATACTGTTGTTGGGCTTTTTGCTGCAATCCAACTTTGGTTAAGGCACTTACCACACGTTCACGGTCTTGGGCAGTGTTTGAGTCAAACAAGCCTTTATGCGGAGTCAGCCCCATCGCCACTAACTGCTCGGTAGTCATGTCAAAATAATGCGGGGTATCTTGTTGCACCACAGCAATATTCTGCGCTAACAACTTAGAAGAATATTCACTGATGGGTTTAGAAAATATCTCAATATCGCCACTGGTTGGCACAATATAACGATACAAGCAGCGCAACAGGCTCGACTTTCCTGCACCATTTGGGCCTATTAACCCTAGCATTTGACCTTTAGGCAAACTGAAATGAATGTCCGCCAGAATCGTTTTATTATCGACTTGCCAAAAAAGATGATTTACATCTAATACAGATTCAGACATGAAAGTTAGCCCGCCATGTCCAATTATTTAACACAAACATTTATTTAATAACTCCCCTAAGTCACCCGCTTAGGCATGGATATTGAGGCTATTCAAAGCTGGTATCTGACTTATGTCCCCATACTCGATGGGTACATCTACAGTTGCGGGTACAGTTTGGGCTTATCCCAATTCCCAATACCTTGAAAGGCACTATGGTTTCGACGCAGATTATTACGACAATTATGACGCACATAACTATTCAAATTACGACGCTGATTATTACGCAAATTATAGCGAAAAATAATGACACTAGGGTTGTAACGTTAAGCTCATGAAATGTTACGGCCAATGTAAGGTAAAGCTCACTTTAGCAGTATTGTTATTCATTGCAGTCGCTTGAAAAGCGTCAACCTTATCAACATCATCAGGCCAATATACATCGAGCACCATAATAGCAGCATAGGGGATCGCTAGGTTAGCGAATAATCCGCTAGATTGGCCAACCTTAAGCACATAGCCCATTAAGCAGCGCATCACCCCACCGTGAGTAATCACTAACGCATGGGGGCAATCGACAGCTTGAGCGGTTTGCGGCACGTTTTGCCTTTGTTGTTCGTCGATTGACAGTAAACAAGAGTGCTGCTGTTGACATGAGCGCCACAGTTCATCGACCACGCTCATAAGCCCGGTCTCCACTCGCGCAGCAAAATCAATCACCGACTCGGCTTTATCTGGCGTGCTATCAGCCGACCATGGGTTATCCCAATAGGCATCAAATTTAGCGGGGTTTTGCTGGTAAATTGCATCAAACGATTGCCCATCCCACACACCAAAATCTATTTCTTGCAGTGCTGGTATCGTCATTAACGGTAATGTTAATCGCTGCGTTAAAGGCTGGCTGAATTGCTGGCACCGTTGCAATGGTGAACTAAACACATGGCTAATGGGGAATTGCAGCTCTGCAAATGCTTGCTGCATTTGGGCCATCCCTGTGTCGGTAAGTTTTACATCGGTTTGGCCGCGAAATATAGACCCACCTTCGCATTCTCCATGGCGCATTAAAATTATCTTGGCTTGTTTCATTTAATTCAGCCTTGCTCTGGCAGTAAAAATTCGCGTACTATGGACGTCTATACGTTTATATGTCTAAAATACTATCTTAACAGGTAATCATTTAGAAGATAATCATTGTACGCAACAATTGTCCACGGCAGTTGTCTGCAACGGTTAAAGCAACCGTTGCAAATGACCGTTGAACATAACAATGATGTTATCGCCCTACTATTGTAAAAATAAGGGTATGCTTATCTCAATCAAGGTATCAAGCAACATAGTGATAAAAAGGTAACTGTTATGGCGAAATCGACTTCTTACAGTCAAACACTTGAACAACTTAATGCATTGTTAGCGCAGCGTATTGTGATTTTAGATGGCGCCATGGGCACCATGATCCAAGACTATAAGTTGGAAGAAGAAGATTATCGTGGCGAGCGTTTTAAAGATTGGCATTGCGATGTTAAAGGCAACAATGACTTATTAGTACTCAGCCAACCG
>NZ_PJAP01000255.1:0-8879 GCF_002836795.1 Shewanella sp. 11B5
CCCTTGAAGTTCCCATGCTTTGGCTTGAGCCGCATTGGTCACATTGATAGGGCTAAAATCTTCAGATGGTGTGACACTACAACCGGCTAAGACAAGCAACACGGTAACGAGGGCGATATGAAATAAAGATGCAGATAAACGCAATGGATTGCCTAGCAGTTGCTTAAGATGTTCTTATGATACTGGGCTTAAGCCATTATGTAAAAATCCTTTTGCCAAAATTAATGTGATATTAATGTATTGGTTTACATAATAGATATGTGATCAATAAATAAAAATTTAGACATTTATTCCGTTTTGTTAAGCCAATTGTGTTTTTAGTTGGTTCAATTCAGTAGAATAGCCTAATTAACGTCACCGAAAAGAACTTGATACCGTCTAATGAGCCTAGTAATAATCGGGATAAACCATAAAACCGCCACGGTAGATTTGCGTGAAAAAGTCGCTTTCTCTCCAGACCGCATTCATGATGCCATGAAAAGCTTGGCCAGTCGCACCCGCACGGGTGAGGCTGTTATTGTGTCTACCTGTAACCGTACTGAGCTATATTGCAATAATGCTGAAAAGGAAGACATTATTGAATGGTTAGAGGATTATCATGGTTTAGATCATAACGATTTAATGCCGTGTATCTATGCTTATGAAGAACAAGTAGCCGTCAAACATTTAATGCGGGTAGCATCGGGTTTAGATTCTCTGGTGCTTGGCGAGCCGCAAATTTTAGGGCAGGTCAAACAAGCGTTTGTAAAAGCCAAAGAAGCTGGCACTATCGCATTAACGATTGATCGTTTATTTCAAAATACTTTTTCTGTGGCTAAAAAAGTACGTACAGACACTGAGATTGGTGCCGCAGCAGTTTCTGTTGCCTTTGCCGCTGTTAGCATGGCGAAGCATATTTTCTCATCATTGAGCACCACTAAAGTGTTACTCATTGGCGCCGGAGAAACCATTGAATTAGTTGCCAAGCACCTTAAAGATAATGGTGTTGCTTCTATGGTGGTGGCAAATCGTACTATTGAACGTGCTCAAGCCATGTGTGAAGAGTTTAATGCGACCGCAATTACCCTAGAACAAATACCAGACTTTCTCCCTAAAGCCGATATCGTGATATCCTCTACCGCCAGCCCTTTGCCTATTTTAGGTAAAGGAATGGTCGAAAAAGCGCTAAAACAGCGTCGTCACCAACCTATGTTGTTGGTGGATATTGCAGTTCCAAGAGATATTGAAGCAGAAGTCGGTGAGTTAGACGACGCATTCCTTTATACTGTAGACGATCTGCATAGCATAATTGAACAGAACATGGCTTCACGTAAAGAAGCCGCCGAGCAAGCAGAATTAATTACTGAAGATCAATCACACATATTTATGGAGTGGATTAGGTCTTTAGAGTCAGTCGACAGTATTCGCGAATATCGCAGCCAGAGCTTGGCTATTAAAGATGAATTAGTTGAACGTGCCTTGAATAAATTATCTCAAGGCAGTGATAGTGAACAAGTGATACTTGAGCTAGCCAATAGGCTGACCAATCGTTTGATACATTCACCGACACAAGCGCTCACTTCAGCAAGCCGTCAAGGCGATTTGAATACGTTAGGCCAATTAAGATCTGCGCTTGGTTTAGATAAAAACTAAGGTTAGCGAGCTAAATGAAAGAATCCGTTATCCGCAAGCTTGAAGGCTTGCTCGAGCGTAATGAAGAAGTATTAGCGTTACTCAGTGATGCTACCGTGATTTCGGATCAAGACCGTTTTCGTGGATTATCAAAAGAATATTCTCAACTTGAAGATGTTGTCAGTAGCTTTAAGGCATTTCAACAAGCTCAAAAAGATTTCGACTACGCCAAAGAGATGCTTGAAGAAGACGATCTTGAAATGCGCGAAATGGCGCAAGATGAGTATAAGCAGTCAAAGCAAGTGCTAGAAAAGCTTGAAGATGAATTACAAGTTTTACTATTGCCAACAGATCCTAACGATGACACCAACGCGTTTCTTGAAATTCGCGCCGGTGCAGGTGGTGATGAAGCAGCTATTTTTGCTGGTGACTTATATCGTATGTATTCACGTTACTGTGAAGCCAACCGTTGGCAAATGGAAGTCATGAATGTGAACGAAGGTGAACATGGTGGCTTTAAAGAAATCATTGTTAAAATAAGTGGTGACGGTGCTTACGGTAAATTAAAGTTTGAGTCTGGCGGACATCGTGTTCAACGTGTGCCTGAAACTGAATCTCAAGGCCGTGTACATACTTCGGCTTGTACTGTTGTAGTATTGCATGAAGTACCAGAGGCTGAAGCAATTTCGATTAATGCAGCAGACTTAAAAGTTGATACTTTCCGTGCGTCTGGTGCGGGTGGTCAGCACGTTAACAAAACCGATTCTGCTATTCGTATTACCCATATTCCATCTGGCATTATTGTTGAGTGTCAGGATCAGCGCTCACAACATAAAAACCGTGCCCAAGCGATGAGTGTATTGGCCGCGCGTATTCAAGCGGTTGAAGATGAAAAAAGACGTAGCGCTGAAGAAACAACCCGCCGTAGTTTAGTGGCCAGTGGTGATCGTTCTGAACGTATTAGAACGTACAATTACCCACAAGGTCGCGTAAGTGATCATCGTATCAACTTAACGCTATATCGCTTGAATGAAGTCATGGAAGGCGATTTAAATGTCTTGCTTGATCCTATCATGCTAGAACATCAAGCAGACATGCTTGCAGCGTTAGCTGACGATTAAGGAGTGCTCTTGACTCAGTCTTCGTATTCAACAATTGCTGAAGCCCTGCAATGGGCTTATTCACAATTAGCTGCAACCTCTGAATCTGCACATGTAGATGCAGAGGCATTGCTATTGCATTGTATGAATAAAAATCGCAGTTTTTTATACACTTGGCCTGAGCGTCAGCTGACCAGTGAGCAATTTAAAGCTTATAGTCAGATGATTACTAAGCGTCAAAGTGGCACTCCGGTTGCGCATATTATTGGTGAGCGAGAGTTTTGGTCATTACCCTTCATTGTTAACGACTCCACCCTTATTCCACGACCTGATACTGAAATTTTAGTAGAGACTGCACTGAACTTATCTGTGCGTCACAATGCCAAAGTATTGGATTTAGGCACTGGAACGGGGGCCATTGCATTGGCTCTAGCGTCTGAGCGCCCAAAATGGCGGATTACTGCCATTGATAATGTGCCTGAGGCTGTCGAGCTTGCTAAAGCTAATCGCGGTAATCTTAATTTAACCGAAGTCGAAATTATCCAGTCGGATTGGTTTTCAGCGGTAGAACAGCGCGATTTTGATTTAATTGTGTCGAATCCTCCTTACATTGATGAAGCCGATGAGCATCTTCATTTAGGCGATGTTCGCTTTGAACCGCAAAGTGCACTCACCGCAGGTAATGAAGGTTATGCTGACTTGTATTACATTGCAGAGCAAGCAAGGGCTCATTTACTGCCCGGTGGTTACTTATTGCTTGAACATGGCTATGAGCAAGCAATCAAAGTACGTGAAAAACTGATTGAACTGGGTTATCAAAATGTCGCCACAGTACGAGACTTTGGCAGCAATGATCGATGTACGCTAGGACAATGGGCTGATTGATAATCCTGCCTTACTCGGCATTTCCCTTCTAAGTAAATAACACTCATCGCGATATTGGTATGTGGCTGGTTGATAGAGTAAACTAGCCACCTTTTATTTTGACCTTTTTAATGAGACTTAATTAATGGAAACATTTTACAGTTTATATCCAGCGGTAAAGCATACTCACATGATGCTAGTTGCCATGAGTGTGATCTTTTTTATCGTGCGTTTTGTTTTGCATTTACGCCAGTCTCCTATTATGGAAAAAAAGTTTGTTAAAGTGGCGCCACATGTCATTGACACCTTTTTATTACTATCAGGCTTCACTCTTTGCTTTATGATCAAACAATATCCTTTTGTTGATCCATGGATGACAGAAAAAATCATCTGTGTTGCGGCATACATTGCTTTAGGCATCATGGCACTTAAATCTAACCGTAATAAGCTGTTTAAGTTTTTTGCTTTTATCGGTGCAATTGGTTGGGTAGTGTTAGCGGCCAAACTGGCTCATTTTAAACAAGTCGTATTCATGGGTTAATTGGTTTTTAATGGCAAAATATCATCTTGATGATGCAGTTTCGATACCTGAAACTGCATTTGAACTCTCTGAACATCTCGGCTTTTCAACCTCAAAACCTGCTATGTGGGCATGGTATGAAATGGCTGGTTCGGTATTGAGTCACTATGTTGTTGACCAACAAGCACGGCTTGAAGGTCTGTTTAAGTGGTTTTACAATGATTTAGGCTTTTGTGCTCGCGATGACTATTTTAGTGTCGAAGCAGCAGATTTAAGCTATTGCGTGTTAAAGCGTCAAGGTAACAGCACTACGTTATCAATATTATTAATTTTATTGGCTAAGCAGCTCGACTTAACACTCGAGGCGGTTTTATTACCCGGTAATACGGTATTAAAAAGCCAAGTGAATGATGTTATTAGATACCATGACCCGCTTACGGGTAAAGAGCTTAGCCGTCATCAGTTGCATGCATTTGTGCGCGGTGAATTGGGTAATGCGGCTAAATTAAAGCCGAGTCATCTAAAAACTGCCACGCTAAAACGTTTAATTAGCCGCATGTTGCACGAGCTAAAAGCGGGTTGCATTGTCAGCCATAAGTTTGAACCGGCAATGGAATGCTGTAATTTATTATTACAATGGCACCCAGATGATGTTCATCTTAATCGCGAACGAGCGTTTATTGCGCAGCAATTAGGTTGCATTAAAGTGGCCATGTCTGATTTACAGCACTTCATTGATTTGAGTCCGCATGATCCGGTAATTGAACTGGTTAAGATTCAATTAAAGGAACTCAGTCAACATATGCAGGTTTATCATTAATTATGTGATATTACCTGCCGAACAGGCCGCTTTGGGTTAACTCAAAGTGGCTTAAGTTCGCAAGTCGGGCGCCAGCAAGCTTAGTTTTAAAAGCTCTGCTGCGAAATCATGCGATTTGAATCACCACTGATTTTCGCAATAACAATCACAATAACAACAAAAAATATAATGTATTTGTAAGGGAGAACACTGCATGACAACGTCAGCAATGGTGAGCAATGATGCCACCGCACTGGGTATACTCGCCGTTATTTTAGGTTTTGTTTTTTACACTAGTTCATCTACCCATCCGTTTTGGCAAAAATTCTATAAATACATTCCAGCATTATTACTGTGCTATTTCTTACCTTCATTATTAAATACGTTTGGCGTGATTGATGGTCATGCGTCACAACTGTATTTTGTTGCTTCGCGGTATTTATTGCCTGCGTGTTTAGTGTTATTGATTTTAAGTGTCGATTTAAAAGCCATCCTGAGTTTAGGCCCTAAAGCGGTAATTATGTTTTTAACCGGCACGCTGGGTATTGTTATTGGTGGACCGATTGCACTATTAAGCGTATCAATGATTGATCCATCATTACTAGGTGGCAATGGCCCAGATGCCGTATGGCGCGGTATGACAACCTTAGCGGGAAGTTGGATCGGTGGCGGTGCCAACCAAGCCGCAATGAAAGAGATTTATGAAGTCGGCGGTGAGATTTTCTCAGTGATGGTGACTGTCGATGTCATTGTGGCCAATATCTGGATGGCAGTACTGCTGTTTATGGCATCAAAAGCCAAAGAGATTGATGCCAGAACGGGTGCAGACACCACCGCGATTGAAGCACTAAAAGAAAAAGTAGAAAAGTACCACGCCGAGAATTCACGTATTCCGTCGCTTCGTGACATCATGCTAATTGTGGCTGTTGGGTTTGGAGTGACAGGTTTTGCCCATTTTGCGGCAGATTTCTTAGGGCCTTTCTTCGAAGCCAACTATCCATGGACCGAAGATTACAGTTTAACCTCTAAATTCTTCTGGTTAGTGGTAATTGTGACCACTATCGGTTTAGGGCTTTCGTTTAGTCCTGTACGTCATCTAGAAGCGTCAGGCGCCTCTAAAATCGCTTCTGCATTTTTATATATTTTAGTCGCGACTATTGGTTTACATATGGATGTGTCTAAAGTTATGGATACGCCGATTTATTTCTTAATCGGTATTGTGTGGATGTTAGTGCATGCAGGATTAATGTTATTGGTTGCTAAACTCATTAAAGCGCCATTGTTTTATATGGCAGTGGGCAGCCAGGCAAACGTGGGCGGAGCTGCATCGGCGCCAGTGGTGGCTGCTGCATTCCATCCTGCATTAGCACCTGTAGGGGTGTTGTTGGCAGTATTCGGTTATGCATTAGGTACTTACATGGCATGGCTATGTGGTCAGTTATTACAAATTGTCGCAGTGTAATGCGCTAAGAGGATCAAATGGATCAAAAAATTATTCAGTTATCTAATAACGTTCAAGTCGCTAACGATAAGCCGTTCGTATTATTTGGCGGTATGAATGTGCTTGAATCGCGCGATTTAGCGATGTCGATTGCGGAGCATTATGTGGAAGTTACCCAAAAGCTTGGGATTCCATATGTGTTCAAAGCGTCTTTTGATAAAGCGAACCGTTCATCGGTTAACTCATACCGTGGACCGGGTATGGAAGAAGGTCTGCGTATTTTTGAAGAAATAAAATCAACCTTTAACGTACCGATGATCACCGATGTGCATGAAATTCATCAGTGTGCGCCAGTCGCTGAAGTTGTCGATATTATTCAATTACCTGCATTCTTAGCGCGTCAAACCGATCTTGTTGTTGCAATGGCGAAAACCGGTGCGGTGATCAATGTGAAAAAACCACAGTTTCTAGCGCCGCATGAAATGCGCCACATCATTACCAAGTTCAACGAAGCGGGTAATGACAACATTATCTTATGTGAGCGTGGCAGTAGTTTTGGTTATAACAACCTCGTGGTCGACATGTTAGGCATGGACGAAATGAAGCAAACAGGTTATCCGGTGATTTTTGATGCCACCCATGCACTACAACGCCCTGGTGGACGTGCTGATTCTGCTGGTGGCCGTCGTGCACAAGCCACCGAACTTGCTCGTAGTGGTATGGCATTAGGTCTAGCAGGTCTATTTATTGAAGCTCATCCCGATCCTGATAATGCAAAATGCGATGGCCCATGTGCGCTACCACTGCATTTATTAGAGAAATACCTAACGCAGATGAAAGCGGTTGATGAATTGGTTAAATCATTTGAGTTTATTGATACTAGCAAGTAAACCATCAATGGCTTTGAATAACTGAAACATCGGCAAATTGATTTTTAATCAATTAGACACTTAATCAGTGTCTTTTAATGGCCGTAAACAGTAATCTAATTGCCCTTGTATAAGCCCTGACTTTTTACCAAGTTTCAGGGCTTTTTTATGTAATGAGCAATAGTTAATTATGTGGATCATGTTTACCTTCCTCGCTGCGTTTATGCAGGCGTGGCGCAATGCGTTTCAAAGTAAACTCAGTAAAGAAGTCAGTGTTGCAGGTGTTACCTTAGCTCGATTCATTTGGGCAGGCCCCATTGCTGCGTGTTATCTGTATGGTTTACATCAATATCAACCTAGTGCATTACCTGAGTTTACAGGGACATTTTGGGGTTTTGTTATTGGTGCATCATCGATGCAAATTCTAGCAACAGGCTTGATGGTTAAACTGTTTAAAATGCAAAACTTTGCGATTGGTGCCGGGCTGGCTAAAAGTGAAGCATTAGTCGCAGCAATACTTGGGGTGCTATTTTTCGGCACACAATTATCCTTATTAGGCTGGATAGGCGTTGTTATTGGCGGCTTAGCAATAATGTTGTTAAGCAGCAAACAAGGTTTTAAACAGCTCTCAGTTAAAACAGTCTTGTTAGGGCTTGCGTGTGGCAGTGCTTTTGCGTTGACTTCCCTATGGGTACGCGAAGCAAGTTTAACCCTACAAGGGCCATTTACGCATCGTGCTGCATGGGTATTACTGTGGGTTATTGGCTTACAAACAATCGTGCTAATAGGCTATTTGCTGGCAAAAGATAAATCGACTTTAGCGGCGTTGTGGCAACGACCAACATTAACCTTATCAATTAGTATTACTAGTTGTATCGGTTCAATTGGTTGGTTTAGCGCAATGTCGTTGCAGGCTGTGCCTTATGTCAAAACACTAGGCCAGATTGAGGTGTTTTTTACCTTGATGATCGCTGTTTTTTGGCTTAAAGATAGAGTTAAAATTAACGATGTAGCGGGTTTGATTTTAATCGCAATAGCAGCTGTTTTGGTCATGTGGAGCTAAATCCAGTAGCGAATAATTATCAGTCTACATATTCTTATTTGGACTGATGTACCCCATCATTTAAATTGAGTTGATGCGAGTGGTAGCATCGCATTCAAGATTGACTCAGTTGTAAAACCTTGTCGACGAGATATTGATTCTTGGGCACTTTAAGATGATGCGCCTTGGCTTGCTGGCAAATATAGCCATTTATCTCATTAATTTCAGTCGGTCTATTGTGGGCGATATCTTGATACATAGATGAGAAGTTTGCCGAGGTTAACTCAATCACTTGATAAACCCGCGCTCTAACAGCTGCCTTATCTAATATGATGTCATCATATTTAGCCACTTCGACTAGCTCATCGATAATGGCACTGATCTGTGATTGATATTCTGTTGCTGCCAATTGACCATTAGCACACTGATTTAATGCGGTTAACGGATTTATTACTGCATTAATGGCTAGCTTTTGCCACAAGACTGGTAATACAGGCTGATACCATTCAATCGGCTGATTGTCACTTTGCAGATGAGATATGCGCATCTTTAACGCTGTCGACATAGCTGAACCACAATAATGTCCTAGCTGAGTTACGCCAAACCCACTGTGCTTTACCTGCCACTGACTTA
>NZ_PJAP01001096.1:0-2303 GCF_002836795.1 Shewanella sp. 11B5
ACCTAATCGGCTTTGTGAATCGGTAGCAAATTTTTCAGCAACTGAACGTGCATTGGTGGTCGACTCTTCGATCATTTTCGGTTTAACGTCATTTAATCGGCTGAAAATATATTCGACTTGGGCATCATAGTTATTTTGCGAGAAAACAATTCCCATTTTACCTAGCTCAGTTAATTGAGGCATAGCACCGCGAACTTTATCTATGTCATTAGAATATACCGTAATGGTTTGCGACGCCGTATAGCGCAATTCTACTGGTTGATTTCCACCATACTGTTGCGCCAATTTATCAGTAATAGTGGGGGCGGCGAGAGTGATCTCTTTGGGATCGATATTTTGTTCGGCTAAAAAGTTAACCACTTGGTTATTTTGTGCTTCGAGCTGTTTGTACAGTTCATCGAGATTATTATTGGCAGCTGTAAATTGGATAGGCCAAATGACGATGTCGGCAGGATATTCATTTTCTGCCAGACCTTTTACCGTGACGCTGCGGTCGAGTAACTTGTACTCAACAATGGCTTGTTTGAGTAATACGCCTAAAGCGCCTAAGCCCAGTGCAATTAATATTCCGAAAATAGCAGCACTACGAGACGAACTTTGCATAACAACATCCTTATTATAGGTGGGGAGTGGTGATGTAACGTTGGCTTTATGGCTAACGTTATTTTTGTTATAGGGTGTTAATTGCCGTATCACACAGTCATGAAACGTCAATATTTTCGCTAACATTATGGATTATCGGCAATGATAAGCTTCCAAATTAATGACAATCATAATCGAATATGAGTTGAATATTGGTTTTATGGATTATTTTTAATCCTAGTTTTGCTTAATGCTTGTCTAGCAACAATACTTAAGTTGGCATATTACTGACTCGTGTTGTTGTTATTTAAATCGCTCTGCCATTTATACAGCTCGGTCATCTAAATAAGTCTGTTTACGCATTTAATAGAATTTAATGCTGTTAGATTAACATCGTTTTAAAAGGAATTAATATGTCATCTCGCTTAACAGCACAGCTTATTCAAAATGGTTTTGATGATGGCTTACCAGTATGGCGTCGGATCATTTTCACGCGACTGTTTAGTGTGCTGGCTTTGTTATGTATCCCGATTTATATCACCAGCGTATATTTGTGTATTGTTCAAAATCTTTGGGGCATGGCAATATTTGATACCGTGGCTTACGGGGTATTATTATTCATTTTGTTTTATCCACGAATTAGCGATACACAAAAATTTACCATAGGTTGTTATCTTGCGTTTGGTATCGGAATCGGCTTTATAGTCGCTATTGGCCCTTCTGGCGCAGGTTTTTTCTGGTTATTTGTTTTCCCTCCTCTGAGCAGTATTCTTCTTGGTGACAAAATGGCGGTATGGGCCCAGGTGACGAATGGTATATCGTTATTAGTCATCGGTATCGCTTACCATTATCAACTGGTTCATTGGCCCGACATCAGCGGCTTTTCGACCTTGATTTGGTATGTAGTGGCGATTAACTTTCTAGTCACTAATGCAATAGTGACTCAGTCGACTTCTTATTTATTGGGTAAGTTAACACACTCTTTAGAGTCTACTTTAGCCTCTCGTACAGCAACAGTTATGGGGTTAGCTAAACTGGCAGAGTATCGTGATAATGAAACCGGTGCGCATCTGATTAGAATGCAGCAGTATGCCAATATGTTAGCAAAACAAAGATTAACCGATGAACATGTTCCAGAAGAGTTAACTGACGCTTTTATTCAAGAAATTAGCCTATCAGCCATTTTGCAT
This sequence comes from Shewanella sp. 11B5, assembly GCF_002836795.1. NCBI lineage: Bacteria > Pseudomonadati > Pseudomonadota > Gammaproteobacteria > Alteromonadales > Shewanellaceae > Shewanella > Shewanella sp. 11B5. The sequence continues at coordinate 1,773 of NZ_PJAP01001096.1, forward strand.
GATATTGGTAAAGTGGGTATCGCCGATCATATTTTGTTAAAACCAGGGCGCTTATCGGTAGAAGAATTTGAACAAATTAAGGCTCATCCAGTGATTGGGGAAAAAGTGCTTAACAGTTTATTAGCGTATGCCCCTCAGTGTACATTTATACGAATGGGACGCGACATTGCTGGCGCTCACCATGAAAAGTGGGATGGCAGTGGTTATCCTAATGCGTTGGCAGGAGAATCTATCCCTTTGTCAGCCAGAATTGTAGCCTTAGTCGATGTGTACGATGCATTAACATCACCACGATGTTACAAAAGGCCTTTTAGTCATGAAGAAGCGATGACGTTAATTCTTGAAGGAAAAGGCAAACACTTTGACCCCAAATTGGTCGATAGCTTTATGGTTATTAGTGAACAATTTGCAGTGCTGTCAAAAGCATCTTTACTCGAAGAGGATTAACCCTTTGATGAAAGGGTATATACAATAATGCCAGTCCTGGGGACTGGCATTATGAAAAAATATTATACAGTGTCGATATCAGCC
>NZ_PJAP01001097.1:0-2299 GCF_002836795.1 Shewanella sp. 11B5
GCGTCTTTATCAATATTTAATAATCCAAACAAAAACAGCGTGCCCATCATTACCACAGTGGCAGATAGGTATAAGCCAATATCATAGTTCCCCAGTGCTTCAACAAGATATCCGGTAGACACGGGGGCAATAATTTGTGCTGCACCATAAGCTAAGGTCATTGTGCCCATAAACTTAGCCGGGTTACTCGGGTAAAACTTGCCCGCCATGGTCAAGACTAGGCTGACGCATGCGATAAAAGTGCCACCAAACAACAGAGCACTTAATATAACAACAGGTAAGCTGTCATTGATTGCAGGAAGAATAATGCCTACGGCCTGTAAGATATAGGCGGCTAATAGCGTTTTTAAGTAACCCACTCGACGGGCGATTTGATCCCATATTAAAGGTGCTGGTGTTGCCGCGACGCCTACCAATAGAAAAGCAACACCTCCTTGTCCTTGTAAACCTTCAACACGTTCGACAATATCAACAATAAAAGTCGAACTGACGGCATAACCATAACCGGCACAGAAATAAGCCAACATCATTAACGATTTAAAGGCTTTACTTGGTGGATTATCTTTGACCCCTGCTCCCGCTTTACCACCAACAAAAGGATGTGGCATCCATAACCATGCAGGGATCGAGAATATTGCTGCCATCACGGCTAACGCTAGCCACTGTTGCTGCCAGTCGGCTGACATGGTCAGCATGGCTTCTATTAGTATCGAGGTAACAATGATGCTCAAGCCCGCACCAGAGAAGTGAATGCCCAATTCTGCACGGTGATTATGGTTAACTAGCCATTTTAATATCAAGCCAGAGGCAATAATAAAGCCTCCTGAAGCGCAGATTCCGGCAATAAAGCGTAATACCGCCCAAGTCACCATATCAGTGGTCATTACCATTGCAGCTGAAGTGACGACACTCAATATAAGGTACAACCGGTGTAAGTTATATTTGTAGTTAAGGTTGTGCATGCTAGCGGCAAGTAACACCCCACACATGTAACCCATAAAATTAGTACTAGCTAACCAACCTCCACCAGATTCAGTTAGGCCTGCACCGTCCTGCATTATCGGTAATAACAAGCTATAGGAAAATCTAGCCACCCCAACCGTGACAATTAAACTACAGATACCAGCAAAATAGACGCGGACTTTTGTTAGCTCTAGTAACATCAAAATCACTTTTTAAGTGAAACCATTAACAAACAATACGTCAATCTGCTAATCTTAAAAATTGAATTATTTAGAACAAAAACTTCTTATTAAGAGAACCATATGGAAATATTAATGCTAAAAACGTTTAAAGCCGTTGTTGATGAAGACGGCATTAAAGGTGCTGCTGATAAGTTGCATACGGTTCAGTCCAACATCACCAGCCGGATTAAAAAACTCGAGAAAGAACTGGATACTAAGCTATTTACTATCATTGGCCGAAAATTACAGTTAACGCCTAGTGGACAACAGCTTTGCGAGTATGCAGATCAGATTTTACAATTAGAATACCAAGCAACCTCTGCCATTTTGCGCAATAAAGGAACTTACGAATTACGAGTTGGTATGCCAGAAACATTTGCAGCGGTTCATATGCCTATGGCACTCAAAAAACTCAAGTTGAATCACGCTGAAATTAGAACGAAAATTCATACTGACACCAGCGAAAGACTGGTATTTTCGGTGTTGAACAATAAGGTTGACTGCGCTGCGATAGGTAATGCGCCTAAACATGAAAACCTTATTATTATCCCGATTGTGAAAGAAGAACTGATTATGGTGACTCCACGAGACAGTGAACATGATCCGGTTTTGTTTGTACGCGATGAAGGCTGTGGCTATAGAAAACATGCCCTTATTTGGCAACAAAAGGCTGGCCGAGGTAATGATGAACTCATGGTAATGAGCAGTGCTGATGGTGTTTTAGGTTGTATCGCGGCGGGTTTAGGTTACACCATTATTGGTAAAAATATGGTTGCTGGCAGTCGGTATGAAAAGTCACTGGTTATGACACCAGTGAGCTATGGTCCAAAACATGTTCAACTATCAATTGTCTATCGTAAAGATAGTCCATTAGAGTCAGGTATATTGACCCTAGCAAAGCTATTAACCAAGTAATTCATTCTGACTATCTAAGTCATTAATATCGGCTTATTAATAACCGTTACGGCTATGGCTCTGTCATATCAATCTGCTAACGATTTATTAAATACAACAATCATCCAGATAACACATTTTGTCTGACAATCACTCCGATAGAGTCACACCAGCAAAGTCATAATGACACTTGATAGTCATAAAGACACAGCCGTCAATTG
>NZ_PJAP01001098.1:0-2294 GCF_002836795.1 Shewanella sp. 11B5
AGCTGGGTTTTTTTGCTGATATAACTGGCACAGAACTTATTGTGAATGTTAATTCTAGTAACTCAACGACAGTTTTAACATCGGACTGTGTTGGTGAGGGGGTTAATAATGCAACTTTTCCTCAAAATGTCCCTGCTCATTTTCGAAGGCTATGGGGAAATGAATATACTAATTCGTTAACTATGGTGTGTGGTGCGCCTCTCACTCCAGACAGCAAAACGGACATTATACAGGTGAAGAGGCTTGTTGGACCTTCCGTGTTAGCCGCTCAGTTAGATGCAAACAGTTATTATGCTTCAGTTACTGCTAACGAAATTGAATTCTTTAATGGCAGTGTAGCTACACCGCCAGTAAAATTAAATAGTCGTATGTGGAAATATCAACATAGAGTCTATTTTGTGGAAACTGATTCAGGTATCCCTGTATTAAAACGCCGGAGTCTTAATATTTCAGGTGGCATGTCAAACGAAGAGCAACTTGTTGAAGGTATAGAGAATATCCACTTTTTATATGGTTTTGATAATGATGGCGACTCGACACCAGATACCTTTATACCCGCGAAAAATGTGTCAACTTTTATGTGGGATAATCAAGGTTTTCAACGTCTAGTTGCTTTAAGAATGTACGTATTGGTTCGATCTATTCAGATTGATCGTAGTTATGAAAATGATGTGACCTACACATTAGGTGATAAAGAAATATCGGGTTCAGTCAATCCAAATAAGAGTAACGACACTGATTATAAACATTATCGACGAAAGGTGCTGTCCACAACGGTGGTGTTAGAGAATCCTGTATTGATTAGAAATTAATGTAAGGTTGTCAAACCAAATTTAGGTGTGAAAATGATCAAGACGTATAAATATCAACAAGGAATAGTGCTGTTTTTCTCTCTAATCGTTTTAGTATTAATGACGATAATCGGTGTTGCTTTGGCGGTTAGTTCTACACAGTCCTTAAGAATGTCTGGTGCTGGTAGTGATAGGTTAGCTGCTACATCGCTTGCTCTGGGTGGACTCAATACTGTTATTTCAAAAAGTGTGGTGTATCAATTTAGTACCACTACCGATCCAAAGAGAACTGTGGCGGAATTGAGCGGTAGCCAAGATATTACGCTTATGCCTCTAGATAATCCAGGTATCGATGTAAGTTGTCAAAGAACTGAAAAGGCTAATGCTGCAAATTTAATTAACTGTCGAAGAGTCGAAATTTCTAGCACAGTTAATTACGGACGAGGTGGTTACGGAGAGCTGTCTGTGACAATGGGTGTTGAGCAAGAAGTGCTCAAGGAGAATTAAAATGTTCAGTAAGTATCCGATTTTTATTATGTTATTTTCTGTATTGGGCTTTGTAGCTAATGCTGTTGCAGATGATACCGAATTATATGTTTTAGAGTCATCTGTGCGCAGTGATGATAATCCTCAAGTGCTCATTATATTAGACACTTCAGGTAGTATGGGTAACACGATGAGCGCAAGCCCTTTTCTCGTTCAGCCTAATCTTACTTCAGGCACCAAGCTGTATTATTCAACTAGTTCAAGTACAGTGCCAACTGCCAACAGTACTAATTTTATTACTTACAGTAAAAATGGTTGTCACTCTTCGGTTGAATTTTTACAAAAATTCGGTATTTATACGGGGTATTTTCGCGAATATAAAGGCAGTAAATGGCAAGAGTTTCCTGTAAGTGATGGAAGCAATATTACCAAAGTAGATTGTTATGAAGATATTGCTGTGGGAGATACTACCAATGCAAGTGGTGTTGGTGCTGGTTACCCTGTAGATGATTTAAGTGATGCCTATAAAAATGATGGAAACGCGCTCAACAATGCCAAGTTAACCGATTTTGGTCTCGGAGAACCAATCACATTGTTTACCCAGCAGTATGTGCAATGGTATTACAATAAGCCGGTAGCAACTAATACGGACAGAATTACAGTAGCCAAACGTGTATTAAATGAAGTGATTGTAAATACACCAGGTGTTGATCTTGGTCTAATGTTATTTAATTATAATGCTAGCGGTAGCAATCGCTCTTCAGAAAATAAAGATGGTGGGCGAGTCGTATCAAAAATTAACACTGGTAATATTAATAATAAGAAAGCGTTAGCTTCTATCGTCAAGAACACCATCGCAATAAAAAGCAATAATACACCATTGTGTGAAACCTTGTATGAAGCAGCATTATATCTACATGGCAAACCATTAGAGTATGGGCATGATACTTATGATTCAGTAGCTGCAACCCCTCTAAATAAAACATGGAAGTGGGTTAAAAAGTGGAATGGGTGGAT
>NZ_PJAP01001099.1:0-2288 GCF_002836795.1 Shewanella sp. 11B5
GACACCTTAATTCCTCAGCATAAATATAGCCCTGTTATGGATGTTGTTTCTGGTAATGCTACAGCATCAGGATTAACGGCTGAAGGTTACCAAGTGCGTTATGGTTCAAGTTGGATGATGACAGTGAGCTTTACTGATGATGGTCCTAAGGCAAAGGGCATTTTGACCTATTCAGAGTCTAGCAATGTGTTGAGTCCAAGTTTTTCCGATCAAAGTGAGTTGTATTCTTCGACAAAACAATTACGTCCATTGTTATTTACTGAGGCAGAAATCCAAGCATCAGTTGAATCTAGCATCGAGCTAACCCTACAAAAATAGACTAACGGTGCATTCTGGTTGAGCTTACAAAACTAAAACCTCACTGATATTTGTCGGTGAGGTTTTATCATTTTAATAAGTGAATGAACAAATAACAGCTACGGAATAGAATTGTCTAGATTGTTCGCATCAGAATGAGTAGGCATTGAGGATCACTTGATTTAGCAATAATGTAAGACGTATTACTTCGCTTGCCACCTATAAAGATGTCTTTTAGGTAGTGCATTTACAACGACGTAATTACCTTGGGTGTTTAAATGGTTAGCTAGCCCTTTCTTTTTTGTGGGAATACGAAGCACTACCTGAAGTCGCGATGTGAACAAGTGATTATGCTTGAATTTTTTTGATGAATGAATATGGCTAATAAAATGGCTAATTATAAAGGAGTAAGGGTAAGCCATTAACAGGCTTATAGTTTATCGTAAAAGCGAGTATATATGCATGAAAAGTGATTAGTAGCAATCCCTACTTTGGTATAACACCCCGTTGCTTGACCTATAAAGCTAACTGAAACAAACTCGACATTGAATATATTCCTATAAATAATTGGATGATAATAATATGCTGATTTTCCTCATTTGTATCGGGCTGCTCGTGCTCGGATTCAAATTTTACAGTCCGTTCGTTGAGCGACAAGCTGGTATCGACCCTACTGCTAAAACCCCTCAAGAACGATTTACTGATGGCGTTGACTATGTTCCTGTTCATCCAGTTAAAGCTTTCTTAATTCAATTTCTTAATATCGCCGGTGTCGGACCGATATTCGGGCCAATTTTAGGTGCATTATATGGCCCTATAGCACTGGTTTGGATTGTGATTGGTAACGTACTTGGTGGCGCCGTTCACGATTACTTTTCTGGTGTGATGAGTATTAAAGAAGACGGTAAAAGTTTACCTGAAATTGCCGGCCATTATTTCAATGTGTACTTTAAAGGTGCCATGTTGATATTTACCGCGATGTTGCTCTTCTTCGTTGGTGTTGTATTTATCATGAGCCCAGCAGGGCTGCTAAGTAACTTAGATTATTTTAAAGATACCTTTTTGAGTAACAATACCTTTTGGGTATTACTTATTTTAGGTTACTACTTCCTCGCGACTTTGTTACCGATAGATAAAATTATTACAAAACTGTATCCATTATTTGGTTTACTAATGATTGTAATGACAACATCAATTGCTGTTGCATTGCTAATCCATGCGCCGCAGCTACCTACCGTTGACGGTATCTTTGCTTATTTCGATCACAGTCACTACAACAATGATTTATTGGAGCCTAATCCTAGTGGTTTACCAGTATGGCCATTGTTGTTTGTCACTATTACTTGTGGCGCAATCAGCGGATTCCATTCAACTCAAGCACCGATTATGGCGCGTTGTTTAACTAACGAAAAATACGTTCGTCCTGTGTACTATGGTGCAATGGTTGCGGAAGGTGTTGTGGCATGTGTATGGGCTACTGCAGGTATCGCAGCTTTCCCTGGTGGCTATATCGAACTTAAGAGTGTTCTCGATATTGGTGGCCCTGGTATGGTTGTTAACCAAGTGGCGACCACTTACTTAGGTGTCGCGGGTGGTATTATGGCAATTATCGCGGTTGCGGTTTTCCCAATTACCTCAGGTGACACTGCGTTTAGAGCATTGCGATTAACCATTATTGATGCGTTTAAAATTCCGCAAAGCGTCAGAAACCGTTTACTGGTTGCCATTCCTATTCTGATTATTGCTTATTTTATGACTAAGATTGATTTCACTCTAATCTGGCGTTATTTCGCATTCTCAAATATGTTGTTATCAACTAGCGTATTGTGGCTTGCGACTAAGTATCTGTTTGATCGCGGTACCTTCCATTGGATTGTCAGTATTCCAGCGATTATTGGTACTTGTGTGACAGTGTCGTACATCATGACCGCAGGTATAGGTTTTGGATTGCCGCAAGCGCTGAGCCAGCCCGTGGGTATTACTGTAGGTGT
>NZ_PJAP01001100.1:0-2288 GCF_002836795.1 Shewanella sp. 11B5
ACCTTCACGTCCTTTCCCGGGTGATAAAACGGAACTGAAAGAGTCAGTTGATTTCTTAAACTACTTGAACAACCATCATTTCACTTTGCTTGGCTATCGTTATTATGATCTAAAACGTGTTGAAGGTGATGTTGAGCTTGTTCCTAACATTGAATCTAGCTTAGGGCTAATGAACCGTTCAAAAACCTCCCATAGTGAGCGTGGTTTATTACTTTCAAGTTTATCTGATTCAGCCCGTAAAGAGGCGTTAGATGAAAGCTTACTCGTTCTCACCAAAAGCTCTGCTAAAAGCCGTGTACATCGTCCAGCTTATGTAGATTATATTGGTGTTAAACGTTTTGACAAAAAAGGCAACGTAATTGGTGAAGATCGTTTCATTGGTTTATATGCTTCTAATCTTTATAACCGTAGTCCACGCGAAATCCCATTATTGGGTGAAAAGGTTCAGCGCATTCTTGATAACTCAGGGCTAGCGCCGCGCTCTCATGATTATAAAGCGTTAATGAATATTCTTGAGAACTTACCTCGTGATGAGCTAATTCAAGCAAAAGATCCTGAGCTATCAAACATCGCTCACGGTGTTTTAGAAATGCAAGATCGCGACAAGTTAAAGTTATTTGTGCGTAAAGACGGTTATGGCCGTTTCTTGTCGTGTTTAGTTTATGTGTCTAAAGACCGCTACAACACTAAATTACGTCAAGATACTCAACGCATTCTGGCACAACATTTTAAAAGTACAGAAGATGTTGAGTTCACCACGTACTTCTCAGAGTCTACATTGGCTCGAACTCACTATATTATCAAAGTTGATAATAACAATATGGATGTTGATGTGGCCGCCATTGAAAGAAATCTTATCGAAGCTGCTCGCTCATGGGACGACAAACTGCACACAGCATTAAACAATGCCGTTGGTGAGCAAGCTGGAACGGGACTGACAAAACGTTATTTAAATGCTTTCCCACCGAGTTATAAAGATGATGTGCTTCCAAGTTCAGCTGTTGTTGACATGCAGCACCTTGAAGCATTGGATGACGAACACAAATTAGGTATGTTGTTTTATCAACCGCAAGAAACTGCGTTGAATGACAATAAAGTCCGCCTGAAACTGTTCCATAAAGACGAGCCTATTCACTTGTCTGACGTACTACCAATGCTTGAAAACTTTGGTTTACGTGTGATTAATGAACGTCCATACGAAGTCAAAACCAATGATGGCGCGACATTCTGGATTTTAGACTTCTTAATGACAGTGCAGGGTGCAGCGACAGAAAACTTAGCTGATAGCCAAGACCGTTTCCAAACGGCTTTATTGCAAGTGTGGCAGAAGAAGTTAGAAGATGACGGCTTTAACCGCATGGTACTGTCAACAGGCCTCAGTGGTCGTGAAGTGTCTATTTTGCGTGCTTATGCTAAGTACATGCGCCAAATTGATGCAACATTCAGTCAGTCGTACATCGAAGAAACGTTTAGCCGTTATCCTAAATTAGCGGACTTATTGGTGAAAATGTTCATCCGTAAGTTTAACCCTAAACTAAAAACGCGCACCTTAAGTAAGTTCCTTGAACAGGTGAACATACAACTTGATGACGTTTCAAGCTTAGATGATGACCGTATTATTCGTCGTTACTTGGATTTAATTAACGCCACATTACGAACTAACTTCTATCAAACTGCCATTGGCGGAAAAGCGAAAGACTATATCTCGTTTAAGTTTGCACCGGGCTTAATTCCTGAAATGCCTAAGCCGTTACCGAAGTTTGAAATATTCGTGTATTCGCCTCGTGTTGAAGGTGTGCATTTACGTGGCGGTAAAGTGGCTCGCGGTGGTTTACGTTGGTCAGATCGTCGTGAAGACTTCCGTACCGAAGTATTAGGCTTAGTAAAAGCACAGCAAGTTAAAAACACCGTGATTGTGCCTGTGGGCGCAAAAGGTGGTTTTGTGTGTAAACAACTGCCGACAGAAGGTGGCCGCGAGGCATTATTTACGGAAGGACAAGAATGTTACCGTATCTTCATTCGTGCGTTATTAGATATTTCGGACAACATTGTTAATGGTGAAGTGGTTCCACCCGTAGATGTTGTACGTCATGATGAAGACGATCCATATTTGGTCGTTGCAGCTGATAAAGGCACGGCAACATTCTCAGACATTGCTAACGCTATTGCGATTGAATACAACTTCTGGTTAGGCGATGCATCTGTCTCTTATAACCATCTGACGCTGCCGACGAAGAGGATGGTGTAATTCTGGGGGGGCGCCGTTTCATTGAAAAAAAAAACACACA
>NZ_PJAP01001101.1:0-2288 GCF_002836795.1 Shewanella sp. 11B5
TCAAAAAAGAATTACCGTCAACCTCGCCCCAGCAGATTTACCAAAACAAGGTGGCCGCTATGATTTGCCTATTGCAGTCGGTATTCTCGCCGCATCAAATCAAGTTCCAGCTAAAGCATTGCACCAATGCGAATTTGTGGGTGAGCTGGCTCTTTCTGGGCAAATTCGCCCTTGCAGTGGATTATTACCAGCCATTATTGCCGCGCGCAATGATCAGCACCATTTTTTTATGCCCATCGAAAACCGCCATGAAGCAGAGCTCGTTGGCTATAAGCACAGTTATTTTGTCGCCCACTTACAAAACTTAGCGGCATTTTTACATGGCCAAGCACAATTACCGTTACTCGACACCTTGCCCGAATGGATTGAAGAAGAAATTCAAGCGCAATCATCGCTGTGCATGAGCGATGTTATTGGCCAATATCAGGCCAAACACGGGCTTGAAATCGCCGCGGCCGGAGGACATAACATGTTGTTTATTGGCCCCCCAGGGACGGGGAAAAGTATGTTAGCCAATCGAATTATCCCATTACTGCCAAAACTTACCTACGACGAAGCCATTGAAGTAGCCGCCATTCATTCTGTCGCTGGATTACATGTAAAACCGCAAAACTTCCTTAATCGCCCTTTTCGCTCGCCGCACCATACATCATCATCTATTGCACTGATTGGTGGCGGCAGCCATCCCAAACCAGGTGAGATATCATTAGCGCATCGTGGGATATTATTTCTTGATGAAATAGCAGAATTTCCTCGTAAGGTACTGGATTGTCTGCGTGAGCCTATAGAAACTGGTCAAGTTGAGATTTCTCGAGCCGCAGCAAAATTGACCTTTTTAAGTCGATTTCAACTCATTGCCGCCATGAACCCAAGCCCTTGCGGTGATACGGAGCGCGCACGTTCGACCCCAGATCAAATTCAGCGTTACTTATCGCGTTTATCGGGGCCTTTTTTAGACCGCTTCGATTTAACCGTTGATGTTCCCAAACTTCCTGCAGGTACGTTAACCCAACAACACCAGCCCAGTGAGTCTAGCGTTGAAATAGCTAAGCGAGTCAAGCAAGCACGCGATCTACAACTCAGCCGTTCTGGGGTATTAAACAGTGAGTTAACCCCAAAACAACTCAAACAAGATGGCGCGATTACTCAGCCAGATCTGGCTTTTTTGGAACAAAGTGTCGTGAGCTTAGGGTTGTCAGTACGTAGTTTTCATCGTATTCAACGGGTATCACGCACCATTGCCGACTTGCAGCAATCCCCTACTACCGAGCGCAGTCACATTGCTCAAGCCCTTGGTTATCGGGCCATGGACCGATTACTGGCAAAATTGAATCAGCAATAAACGTAATTTAACCTATCGTATAGATTGAGCAAAACTGCGACTACGAGTAACATAGCCCTCCGTTTAATAGGAGAGAAAAATGTCGCTGCTTTCGAAAATCAAAGGTTCAATCGCATTCTTATGCTATTTATTTAATACCATTTTTTGGACCATCCCTATCTTGGCGTTCAGTATTGTTAAATTGATCCCGATTGGCATTTGTCAAAAAATCTGTAGCTATATTCTCGATAATTGCGCTACGGCATGGATCAGTGTCAATACGATAGTAGAATCTATTTTTCATCCAATGCGTATTCATGTCACAGGCGATCAATCTTTTTCTGAACAAGAATGGTATATGGTTATTGCTAACCATCAATCATGGGTCGACATCCTCATTTTACAGCGAGTATTTAACCGCAAAATTCCCTTTTTAAAGTTTTTCCTCAAACAAGAACTTATTTTTGTCCCGGTACTCGGCCTCGCTTGGTGGGCATTAGACTTTCCATTTATGCGCCGTTACAGCACATCACAGTTACGAAAAAATCCCAAGTTGAAGGGTAAAGATATTGAAATTACTCGCAAAGCCTGTGAGAAATTTAAAACGAAACCTGTGAGTATTATGAACTTTGTTGAAGGTACACGTTTTACGGAAGCTAAACATGATAAACAAGGGTCACCTTTTCAGCACCTTTTAAAACCTAAGGCTGGAGGAATGGCATTCGCACTTTCTGCTATGGGAGAGCACATTAATAAACTGGTTAATGTCACCATATATTATCCTGATACCGTACCGACTGTCTCTCATATACACATGAGACTCTCGACGAAAAGGAGAGAGTAGATATCGGTGGTGTCCGTATCATTAAAAAAAAAAAAAAAAGAAAAATAGAACAACAAGAATACAATGATAAAAAGTAAAAACAAGAAAGTAGAAGATAGAAGAAGATGATCAGAGAACAACACA
>NZ_PJAP01001102.1:0-2287 GCF_002836795.1 Shewanella sp. 11B5
ATTAAACCAGGCATATTGTGGTTTAACGTCTTTTTGCCAAATAAAGCTGCCTTTCTTTTTCATAAAGGTGTGCTTGCCGTATTGGTCTGTTGTTTCAGGAAGATCTTGTCCTGCCTGTGACCAATCCCAATGCATTTTGGTGGGTTCATTTTTAGCAAATGATGGTATGTGACAAGTCTGACACGCTACAGTTGCTGTGTGTGTATTGAGCTTTTTATTTTTATGAGGCGCAGCATCATGGCAATTTACACAACCAATTTTGTTTTCCCCTCCAGGTGATACGCCCATCGAGTTACCGGTAATTTGATGATTTTCAGTAACGTGACAAGTTTGACACTGGAAGTCATTTCCATCGGTATCCATGTGGACATCGGTCGCTTTGTCTGGATAAGACATTGATGAGTCTAAATCGCCGTGTTTAACCGCATCACCGCCGCCACCGTAAAAGTGGCAACTGCCGCAATTGTCACGCACGGGTGCACCTACATTTTGGGCAACATTGGCTAAATTGACTCTTGCTAAGGCCTCGCCTGCGCCCGCAGGATCTTTAATGTAAGTTCCCGTGGTGTCGTGACAAACTAAGCAATCGACTTTGGTCATGTCTTTAAAGTCGAATGTTGAATCTTTCCATCCATAACCGGCATGACAACTGGTACAACGCGGTTCGTTACCCGATATCGATACACAAAAGTTGTTAATGCTGTTCTTTTTACCGCGCATCACAGTGCGGTCTGGTAGTTTTTGCTCTAACTCCCAAGTCCAATGTGAAGATTTCATAAACTCTTCAGCATGTTCTTTATGGCAGGTTAAGCATTGTGTCGTCACTTCAGGGCCATTAGCAAAAGGCCCTTTCACCGCCTCTTTGTGGTTAAAGGCAGCCTGTGCGCTACTGCTTAATAACAGTAATACAGCCAGTGCTGATAATAATTTCATGGTGTTTGTCCTTACCCCTGAGATTGTGCTCAGGGGGGCCAAGTTAGAAGGTTAAGTTAGCGTTAGAAGTTAACGGTCAGTGAGGCATTGACGTCATAGGCGGTGTCAACAACTGGCAACATTGAGTACGCGCTACCGGCAATCACATCGTCAACCTTCATCGGTGCACCTACTGGTGAGCCACTTCCGGTATATTCATAGTCGTAATACAAACCAGCTAACTTGATAAACATTTTTGGATTAATATCAAAGATATAATAGGCTTCAGCAACATGGCCGCGAGTGGCTAACTTACTGCCGATTGGGTCGTCTTGTGCTTGGGTGAAGGGACTCCAGTATTTAGAACCGTAGTTATATTCCAAACCGAATTTGCCGTATGGTGCAGGAATTTGCATACCTACATAAATGCCGTAACCATCTTTGGTGTCGCTATCAACAGTTTCTTTTGGCACCATAATGATTTCAGTACCAGTGTTGTTCAACTCTGCTTCAAATACTGCATCGCTTAACATGCCACCGAACAAACCTGCATTACCGTTAGGTTCAGCACGAGTCCATCCTAATGAGGCAAACATTTTCAGATCGTCATCGGTTTCATAGGCATAACCTAAACCACCTAAGTACATATCACCAATGACACCGCTTGGTTGTACACGGGTGACGAAGTTAAAGTTGTCAAACTTTTGCATGTCTTGATACATGGTTGGGGCAAAGATACCCGCCAGTTGAGTAGGGAATGCCATGGTGCCCGTAAAGCCATCATTGACATCTTTAGCACCGAATAAAGTGAACTGTAAGAAATGGTTACCGTCATTAATCACGTCGATATTAAACCCGCCGAGGTGGGTATCTTTAGTGATGATGTCACCAAACAATTCGCCATTGCCGTACTGTGATTCAAAGCCTTGGCCATAGCAAAAACGTACTGTTTGGCCTTCAATACCAGTAATATCACCCAAGTTGTAACCTAAGGTAAGACCATCGAAGTTAAAATTAACTAAGTGACCTGATGGCGTGCCGCCTCTGAGTTCATTTTCACGATAATGATTTGGTGGACCGTACGTTGAAGGACGACGTCCAATAGAAAGGTAAGTGCCACTGCCGTTAATGTCTTTCCAATTAAAATAGGCGCGCTCTACTTTTAACTCATCACCACTGGTGCTACCGCTACTGGTGCCGTCCATCGTGAATGAATTCCATGAGTCGAATACTTTAACCCCAGCAGAGTCTCCCCAGCTCTTAAACATGGTTAAACGTCCTGCAAAGCTGACGTTATCCCACACTTTAGCATCAATATTTAGGCGTAAGCGCGTGGTGTAAAATATATCGTTATCAATGTCTTGTTGGGTTTTCT
>NZ_PJAP01001103.1:0-2282 GCF_002836795.1 Shewanella sp. 11B5
CTTAACCCAAAGCCTAAGTATTCTTTAGAGGAATTAATAACTAAGTGTGATGCGTCAGCTCCTATATCACCAGAAGTTCAAGAATGGCTTGATGCACCAGCAGTAGGCAAGGAACTAATCTAAATAAATCATAGCTATAAATAGTAATTTTTTGTAAAAAAGTCGCCTCCAAAAGCCTGTCTCATACAACAAGCACAAATGATTTAATCTCTATTTGAATATAATTATAAGCCTGATATCTAAAAACCAACATACAAAGATGATTAGACATAAAAGTCAGTTTAATCCCTCAACGCAACCTACATCATCAGGTTTTTTGCTAGAGAATGACAAGCTTCACACGTCATTTTAGAACGATAATTCTTAGCAAAGTACACTTGAGTTTTTTGTTCTAAATCATCATAGATGTCTTGGTTTAAAGGCACTTTCCATTTGTATTGTGCCATCAATCTTGAAAGGTGGCGGTAACAAGTTTCTCGACGATTAGACAAGTATTTTGGCAAAATAATCTGGCTTTCAAATTGGGTTAACGATCCTGTAAGATAAAAAATAACACCTTGGACTAACTCTTTAACCTGCAATGGCGTTGCCTCTAGCTCTCCATTCTTCACCGCCTCATTAAATGATTCGGTAAACCAATACCAAAAAGCGTTAATACGTCGCTTAAACTTTTCGACTTTTTCTGGACTGGCTAATTTCCATACCATGGTATTAACAGATACTGATCTTAGGGTCGCAAAACTCCGGCTTCGCTGTATAGTTTCAAACGTAAACAATATGGGAAGTAATGCTTTTTGCTGAGCTGTCAGATTTGAGTGTTGCTCTACAAAAAGAGGTAGTTGATTAGACGTCGCACTTCGAAGAAACAAGCACACTAGAATATCTTCTTTACCTTCAAAAAATTTATATAACGTACCAGTAGAACATCCAACCTCTTTTACTAACTGCGAATATTTAAATGACACGATTCCTTGTGATTCAATTAATAATTCTGCAGCATCCAAAATTTGATTACATCTTATTGTCGATAACGGCTCTGTTGGACAACGCATAATATCCTCTCATTGATTTACAACTTAACAACCTACGATGCTTTTAATTCTCCTAATCAATTCATTCACAAACACAACTCAAGCTATATAAAAAGCGACTTAAGCTAGCTAATAATTTCCCCCTATGAATCTACCAAACCAGTAATAGGGATGTTAATAAACAAAAGAAAATTTATTCGGGAGCTGACTCACGAATAAGTTTGTCACCACAAATACCCCGTGACCCACTTCATGTTTCAACATATTCACAAAGCTTATCTTGTCTGCATCGAAAGACTTAAAGTTGAGGATGCAGCAATGCAGGGTAGAAGACACTTCTTAAAATTCAGTGCGACAGCAGCATTAGGGGGGTTAGCAGTCACGATTCCCCAAGTAAATGCTTCCGAGTGTAGTGCCATTAAGTGGGATCAAAGTATCGACTATATTATTGTCGGATCGGGTTTCGCAGGTCTGTCTGCAGCATTGAACACTAAACGCGCCATGAAAGGTAGCGTACTAGTGTTAGAAAAAATGCAAGTGATTGGAGGAAACTCTGCGATTAACGGTGGTTGGCTTGCCATCCCTAAAAGCCCTACGCAATTAGCTCAAGGCATTATGGATGACTCTCCTAGAGAGCTAGTTAAAGACCAAATGATTTCTGGTCGAGGCATGGCAAACGAAGCTGCATTGACTCAAATTGCTGAACACGCTTTGGATGTATACAACCTTTGTATTGAGTCTGGGGTTGAATTTAAGAAAGACTTCAACATTCAGGTTGGTGGTCATAACAAAGCCCGTGCTCTTCGAACGATTCATGGCACCGGCGGAGATATCACCACTAAACTTTATGAAGTCGGTGTAAAAGAAGGTATTGAATACCGTCTACAACATTACATTGAAGATTTCATCATGGATGGCCAACAAGTTATTGGCCTAAAAGTGAGACAAAACTACCGCTTCCCAAATATCAAAACAGGTAAAAGCATTTATATCAAAGCGAACAAAGGTGTCATTCTCGCCGCCGGTGGCTTTGCTCGTAATATGGAACTGCGCGCTGCAGTCGATCCTTCGTTGGACCCAACACTGGACTGCACAAATGCACTTGGGGCAACAGGTGAAATTATGCTTACAGCAATGGCTCATGGTGCATTGCCTGTTCATATGAACCTTATTCAAACGGGTCACTGGGGATCTCCTGATGAAGGTGGATTTGGCTGGTCCAATGCTCTACTTTCAATTGGTTGGCATAAA
>NZ_PJAP01001104.1:0-2281 GCF_002836795.1 Shewanella sp. 11B5
TAAGAGACAGGTTTTAGAGTGGTGAGTTCCTCATTGGTTTCAATGCCTTCTGCGATCACTTTACAGGTTAAGTTTTGGCATAAATCGACAATAGAGCGGACAAACTCTTGTTTTACCGCGGTGGTATCTATTTGATGAATAAAATGGCGGTCGATTTTGACATAATCTGGTGCTAATTCAGACCACAAGCGTAATCCAGAATAACCGGCGCCTAAATCATCAATAGCGGTTAAAAACCCTTGATTGCGATAATGGTTTAAACAGGACTTTAGCAAGTCGATATCGTCGGCAGGATATTGTTCGGATAATTCAATAACCACATCCGACGGGTTGATCCCCAACTGTTTAATAAGCTGTAGTGTCATGCCTTTTGGATGATTGGGATCGAGCAATGCTTTTGGTGAAATATTAATAAATAGCTTGCCATTAAGCTGGCGTGAGTGAAATGCATTAATTGAAATGCTGCGACATAAGGTTTCAAGTTCGCTTAATAAGTTTTGTTTTTCGGCGGTAGTAAATAGAGCGAAAGGCGTGTGTAACGGGCTATTTTTAGGGCCACGACTGAGCGCTTCATAACCGTGCAATTGATTTGTTGAAACATTGAAAATCGGCTGGAATACAGCGTCGATAGATTGCTGTTCTATGATGTGATCAAGTTCGCTTACTAGCTGTAAAGCCGTCATCTTTGCGTCTCATTCTATTAATTACCTAACGGCATTGCGTTTGGTATTGTTACCAATGAGAGACAAGTCTATTGCGAAAATATGACAAGATTATGTCATATGATGGAAAGCTCCTAATAAGAAAGTATTAGGGTCTGTTGATCTTTGTTAGTTAAATTTTGTTCGAGATAAAAATGTGTTAATCGAGGTGATTGGTGCCTAGCAATCTAAGCAACAATCTCTCAATAAGAGGCACTCAACAAAGAGTAAAACGTTTTTAGTCGAACCCTTCGGGCTGTGTTTGTTAGTCATTTCTACTGCGTTATCGGCTCTTTGTGTAGAATAACTACACGACAAAGCCTCTGCCTTGTTTAAATGACTAACAATTAGCTGTAAAAACAACTTTGAAAGATCAACCTACGAGCATACCGATTATTTGGCGAGTTTAAATACTTGTAGTGTTTGCAGTAAGGCCGCAAGCTTTTTGACAAAGGCTTCAAGTGTTTCTGGTGCAACATGAGTGCTGCTCTGCATCGCATCAAATTCAGCAACCAATTCTTGTACATAAGGTAAGAAACGATTACTACTAGTTGTAAAACCTTGCTCTTCGGTAAAAATCGCCACAAACTTGCCGTGGCCTTCTTTACGTAATTCATCTAGGCGAGCATCTGAATCAATGGCTTGTCTATAGGCTATTTGCAGGTTTTCTTTTATCTGTAGAAAAACATTGGTGTACGGCATAATTGCCTCATAGTGCATGTGCAAAGAATAAAGTTAATTATAAGGAGCTAGTATGCAGGCAACAAGAGAAAGTCGGCTTATTTTCAATATCAATTTGATTTATGGTCGCTTACAGCGAAATTGCTACGGTTTAGTCGCATTACTACTGTGTTTTACATCCACATCGGCAGCTGCGTTGGATTCTCCGGTATTCTACAAAATTGAGTATCAGCAACAGCAAGCGTATTTATTGGGCTCCATTCATGTTGGTCGTCAAGACTTCTACCCACTAGCACAGCATATAGAATCAGCATTTAAACAATCGGATGCACTGGTTGTTGAAGCAGATATTAGCCAAGGCGATACTGGAGCGTTATTACAACGGTATGGTGGTTTGTCGGCAGATATTGCCGCAGACGTTAATGCGACTCGGCAAGAGTATTGCCAAAGTCATCAAACCTTGTGCCAAGCACTGGCACCGTATGCACCTTGGTTGCAGTCTGCGCAAATTAGCATGGGCCGTTTTGGGCAATTAGGTTACAGCGCAGAGCAGGGTGTCGACGCTTATTTTATGGCAAATCGCAGTGGTAAAAATGTAGTTGAGCTTGAGAGTATTCAGTTTCAATTTGAATTAATTTCATCATTTTCAACCGCGACTCAACTGCAAATGCTTGATGATTCGATTAACGCTAGCGATGCTGAAATGCTTGATTTAATCTACGCTTGGCGCCAAGGTGATGGTAATGCTCTCGCAAACATTATGGAATCGCAAGCGGGCGATGCTGATGAACTACTCGAAAAACTGTTGTGGCAACGTAATCACACGATGGCGCAAAAAATCATCCAGTTGTTACAAAGTAAAACCCACAAACAATTATTTATCGTGGTGGGCGCTGGTC
>NZ_PJAP01001105.1:0-2279 GCF_002836795.1 Shewanella sp. 11B5
AAAGATACTCGTAGTAGCGGTTATATGCTCGAATCAGCTATTGAAGCTGGTTTGTCTGCTGCTGGTGTGAACGTGGCATTAATTGGCCCTATGCCAACCCCTGCAGTGGCGTATTTAGCCTCAACGTTCAGAGCTGATGCTGGTGTTGTTATCAGTGCATCGCATAATCCGTTTTATGACAATGGCATTAAATTTTTCTCAAATTCTGGCACTAAGCTTAATGACGAGCAAGAGCTTGAAATTGAAGCTTTACTCGACCAGGCGTTAAATCACAATGCGATGGAATGTGTTTCATCTGAATTGTTAGGTAAAGTCCGTCGTATTACTGATGCTGCTGGTCGTTACATTGAGTTTTGCAAAGGCGTATTTGCTAAAGATTTAACCTTAGCAGGCCTTAAAATTGTCGTCGATAGTGCTAACGGTGCGGCGTATCATATTGCGCCCAACGTATACCGTGAGTTAGGTGCTGAGGTGATTAGCATTAATGATAAGCCTAATGGTACCAATATTAACGACCATTGTGGCGCGACACATTTAGACAGCTTGCAAACTGCGGTAATGGTGCATGAGGCCGATTTAGGTATTGCGATGGACGGTGATGCTGACCGTGTAATGTTTGTTGACCATAATGGCCACGTAGTGGATGGTGACCAAATTTTATATATTCTGGCCAAAACAGCAAAACAACAAGGTACTTTAAGTGGCGGTGTAGTTGGCACATTAATGTCTAACCTTGGTCTTGAAATAGCGTTAAAAGAAATGGATATTCCATTTAAGCGCGCCAAAGTGGGTGACCGTTATGTGGTTGAGCAATTAAAAGCTACTGGCTGGCGCATAGGCGGCGAAGGTTCTGGTCACATACTGCACCTTGACCATGCATCAACTGGGGATGCTGTTGTGGCGTCATTATTAGTATTACAAGCAGTATTACAGTCTGGCCAGTCATTAGCTGAGATAGTCTCGGGTATGAAAAAGTTACCTCAAGTACTGCTCAATGTTCGGCTAACCGCTAATAACGCTGATGAGATCTTAGCGTCAGAAGCCGTAAAACAAGCTGTGATAGAAGCCGAAGCCGTACTTGCCGAAAACGGTCGAGTATTATTACGTAAATCTGGCACCGAACCCCTTATCCGCGTAATGGTTGAATCAACAGACCCAGAAATGTCACAGGCGCAAGCAGAGCATATAGCTAAAGTAGTCACTAGTTTCTAGTGCGCTTCGCTTCTAGGGCGGACGTTGTCCTGCTAAGGACAGCTGCGCTGTTAAGCTTAGATGCTAGAATCTAGTGCGCTATGCTTCTAGGGCGGACATTGTCCTGCTAGGGACAGCTTCGCTGTTAAGCTTAGATGCTAGAATCTAGTGCGCTATGCTTCTAGGGCGGACGTTGTCCTGTTAAGGACAGCTGCGCTGTTGAGCTTAGATGCTAGGCTCTAGGCTCTGTTCTCAGCTTTCTAGCATCTTTAATCTTTGACTGTTTATTTTTGATCATGGTTCCTATTATTTTAGCTAATTCTTTTGCTTCGTTGACTAGCATTAATGAAGTTTTTTTGTCTAAAAATTCTGCTTCAACTCCTATGTATAGCTGGGTTACTAACTCGCCTAATGAACCTTTTGCATAGTATAAAAACCTTATTTTTTCCTTTGTTGTATCCCTTTCTTCACCTTCCGCAATATTTGATGGGACAGATAAGCCTGAACGAGTTATCTGATCCTTGAAGCCCCAGTTATTAACTTTATCCGCTAATTTATAAATTTCACAAGATAATCTGGATGCTCTTTTCCATACATCTAATTGTTCAAATCTCATGTGTTCTCCATTTATTCTAGCTTCGCTTTGCTGCTAAGTTTAGGGCAGTTTCGCTGTGCTATTTGCTTTTATAGAATCTAGCCGCTTAGCGTACTAGCAGCGCAGCGATCTAGGCTGTTGCAAAGATTTTATAGAATCTAGCCGCGTAGCGTACTAGCAGCGCAGCGATCTAGGCTGTTGCTAAGATTTTATAGAATCTAGCCGCGTAGCGTACTAGTAGCGCAGCGATCTAGGCTTTATCATTCCTTACCGATAACAATTTCTGCCTCTGGCAGCATTTTTCTATATTCCTTTGCTAGCGCTTGTTTGGCTTCGTTGTCGCCGTGGACGATTCTTATGTGGCTGGGTTTGTGGTGCATGCGTTTTACGAAGTTGATGAGGTTGTGTTGATCGGCGTGGGCGGAGTAACCGCTGATGGTGTGGATGGCGGCTTTGATATCAATTTTTAGTTCGTTGATGTAAACGTATCCGC
>NZ_PJAP01000256.1:0-8858 GCF_002836795.1 Shewanella sp. 11B5
CTAATGGCCAAGATAAGCCTACTTTAATATTTTATCGCCCAGTGGATTTTTGGCATAAAGTAAATGATGTACCGCAATCCTTCTGGACTGAGCATTTTGATATTCAGTTACTGACCAAGCCAGATCGAGTTGCTGACTTTTTACCTAAAGATTTAGCTGCGTGGGCGTATATTGGTGAACACTTAGATGTTGCTGATGTATTGGGTTTTTCGGCTCGTAATCCTGATGCAGTAATGAACTATCTACATTATCATCGTGCTGACAAAACTCTGTATGAACTTGAGTGCATGCGCCGAGCGAACCAAATTGCGGTAAAAGGGCATTTGGCTGCCAAAAATGCATTTTATGATGGTGCTAGTGAGTTTGAAATTCAGCAACGTTATTTGCTCGAAATTGGCCAAGGCGAAAATGAAGTGCCTTACGGCAATATCGTGGCATTAAATCAAAATGCCGCTATTTTACATTACACCGCTTTAGAGCATGTTAAGCCTGCGCAGCGTTTATCTTTTTTGATTGATGCTGGGGCCAGTTATCATGGCTATGCCGCAGATATTACCCGTACTTACTCATTCGAGAAAAATCGTTTTTACGAATTAATCGTCGCATTGGATAAAGTGCAATTAGCCATTATTGAGCAGATGAAGCCAGGGGTTAAGTACGTCGACCTGCACATCGCGACACACCATCATATAGGTCAATTACTGATTGATTTTGGCTTGGCGAATGGCACTGCTGAACAGTTAGTTGCCCAAGGCGTAACAAGTGCCTTTTTCCCACATGGATTAGGGCATATGTTGGGGTTACAAGTTCATGATATGGGCGGTTATTCCCATGATGAGCGCGGAACCCATATTGCTGCACCTGAGGCTCATCCATTTTTACGTTGCACTAGAGTATTGGCTGCAAATCAGGTACTGACTATTGAGCCTGGTCTTTATATTATCGATACCTTACTTAATCAGTTATCTGCTACAGCTAAGCAAGCTATTAATTGGACTACAGTTGATGAGATGCGTCCATTTGGTGGGATTCGCATTGAAGATAACGTCATTGTGCATCAAGACCGAGTAGAAAATATGACGAGAGAGTTTGGTCTAGTTGATTGAGTCATATTTAATACCACAAGCTCACGTATTGATAGAAGAAGAGATAAAGCATAGCCGCTTTATCTCTTTGTTATTTCACTGCCCACATCCTAATGATATGAAGTTAGCGCTTACTGACATAAAGCAGCAATATCCTGGGGCCAACCATTACTGCTACGCATTTGTAGCTGGCAGCCCAGAAAATACCATTGATATGGGCGCTAGCGATGATGGCGAACCGTCAGGTAGTGCTGGCAAACCCATGCTAGCATGCTTACAAGGCGCAAAAATTGGTGAGCTAGGGGTTATTGTTGTGCGTTATTTTGGTGGTACTAAGTTGGGTGTGGGCGGTTTAGTACGTGCTTATACCTCAGGTATAAAGCAAGGATTAACGCAAATACAGACTCAGGTTAAGCATCTAAGGTATCCTGCACGCTTGGTATGCCATTATGCTCAACTCACCGATGTTGAGTATTTGGTTGCTCAATATGATGGCGTGGTAATGGATAAAGAGTTTACCGACAAAGTAGAAATACATTTTGAACTGGCTAAATCGCACCATCAGGCTTTTAATCAAGCATTAGCTACCCAGACGCAGGGCCAGCTTCAAGTAAAGTTTACAGTTTGTGCTATGACGAACTTATGCCAAAATGTCACTCAATTGTTAAATTCGACGCAGCACAACTTAAACAGAACCCTTAATGCAATATAAAACAATTATTAGAATCACCGGTTTGCTGATGGGATTATTTTCAATCACCATGCTGCCGTCAGCATTAGTGGCTATCTTATATAAAGATGGTGGTGGTACTGCATTTATTCAGGCCTTTTTTGTCAGTATTTTTCTGGGCTTTTTATTATGGTATCCCAACCGCCATCAAAAAGGCGATTTACGCACCCGAGAAGGATTCTTGATTGTAGTGTTGTTCTGGACTGTGCTTGGATCGATAGGGGCACTGCCATTTATTTTTTCTAATAACCCCGATTTAAGCTGGACCGACAGTTTTTTTGAATCGTTTTCGGCCTTAACGACCACGGGAGCGACCGTGATTGTTGGGCTAGATGACTTGCCTAAGTCAATATTGTTCTATCGCCATTTACTGCAGTGGATGGGCGGCATGGGTATCATCGTACTTGCTGTGGCCATTTTACCTCTGTTGGGTATTGGTGGTATGCAGCTGTATAAAGCTGAAGTGCCTGGTCCGGTTAAAGACACTAAGGTTACTCCCCGTATAGCCGAAACAGCCAAAGCCTTATGGTATATTTACTTCTTGCTTACTACCGCTTGTGCATTGGCATTTTACTTTGCCGGTATGGATGCATTTGATGCTATTTGCCATTCATTTTCGACTATTGCTATTGGTGGTTTTTCGACTCACGATGCCAGTATTGGTTACTTTCAAAGCCCGTTGATTAACGTGATTTGTGCGTTTTTCTTGTTGATTGCGGCAGTCAATTTTAGCTTACACTTTGCTGCATTTACTCGCCGTGGCATTAACGTCAAAGTATATTTAAAAGATGCAGAATTTAAGGTGCTTATTGCGGTGCAGCTGGTATTGACCGCAATTTGTTTTGCTACCTTGTATCAGTCTGGAATTTACGACTCCCCAGAGAAAACACTCGATTACGCCTTCTTTCAAGTAGTATCGATTTCAACAACGGCGGGTTTTGGCACAGAAAGCTTTCATTCCTGGCCGCTGTTTTTACCTATTCTATTAATATTCTCAAGCTTTATTGGTGGTTGTGCTGGCTCGACTGGCGGCGGCATGAAGGTGATTCGTTTAATTCTATTGGTGCTACAAGGGTCGCGTGAGCTGAAGCGACTTGTTCATCCTAAAGCTATGTATTCCATTAGAATTGGCTCGACGGCCTTACCCGACAGAATTATTGATGCGGTATGGGGATTCTTCTCTGCTTATGCTTTAGTGTTTGTGGTGTGTATGGTGATTTTAATGGCAATGGATATGGACGCCATTACCGCATTTAGTGCAACGGCAGCCAGTTTAAATAACTTAGGCCCTGGTTTGGGTGATGTAGCATCAAATTATTCCAGTATTTCAGACGGTGCTAAGTGGGTACTGGTGATGGCAATGCTATTTGGCCGATTAGAAGTGTTCACCTTATTGGTGCTATTTACCCCCACATTTTGGAAGAATTAATGTTAAATACTGTAATTTTATATTCAACGGTTGATGGGCAAACACTGGCAATTTGTCAGAAAATTAAGCAAATATTAGTTGAGCAGGGTGAGCAAGTTAGCGTGGTTAACCTAGCTGAGGTCGAGGCTGATGATTTAGCTAGTGTTGATAAAGTGGTGATTGGTGCCAGTATTCGATATGGCAAACATCGACCTGAATTATTCAAGTTTGTTGAGCAACACAAAGTCCTACTAGACACTAAGCACAATAGTTTTTTTAGCGTAAACGTTGTGGCAAGAAAGCCTGAAAAAAACACCCCTGAAACTAATCCATATATGCAGAAGTTTTCAAATTTATCAGCCTGGAAACCTCAGTTATTAGGTGTTTTTGCCGGTAAAATTGACTACCCTCGTTACCGATTTTTCGATAAGTTTATGATCCGATTTATCATGTGGATGACCAAGGGACCGACAGATACTCAGGGTACGTTTGAGTTTACTGACTGGGGCAAAGTAGATGACTACGCTAAACAAATAGCAGCGCAAAAATAATTCATACACAATAGCGTGCCCAATATGCCTTATTGAAAACGCCGTTTACTCTATGTGACTTAAGCATCTATGTTGTTTAAATCTTAATGTTGTTTAGTCACAGTAGTTGTTCAGTCAAACAGTTGTTAGGCACAATAGCGTCGATGTAGTATCGAGATCACTTCGGTGACTTGCTCATTTTTAAGCGTGTAGTAAACCACTTGTGAGCTCTTACGAGTGTTGACCAAATCTTGGGTGCGCAGTACCGCTAAATGCTGTGACAAAGCTGATTGGCTCAGTGGCACGGTCTCATTTAATTCAGTGACACTTAATTCTTGTTCTAACAATAAACATAAAATCATTAAGCGGTAAGGATTCGCAATGGCTTTTAGCCATTGTGCTGCCGTTTCTGCATTATTAAGCATGGTTGCGACATCGATATCTTGCTTCATGAGTGTCCTTATATAACCTTAAATTACGATCTGGTTTGGGTTTTCTGTATTTTGTTCATTATCATACTTCTGCATCATGGAGATCTCAATTTTAACTATTAAATATATGAGCTATTTCTAATTTGTGATCATTGCAGAGGTTTAAAAAGGCTTTTTTTGCCAAACTGAGGCAAATAATCCAATAATGAGAATCGAAAAATGGCCAATATTTTAGTGTTATATTATTCCCGAGGTGGCCATACGGCACATATTAGCCGTGCAATATCAGAACAAATTCAATCTAAAGGCGATCATTGTGATGTCGTTAATCTTCAAGATAAAGCGCCAATTGAATGGGCCAAATACCAAGCAGTTGCGTTAGGGGCTTGTGTATTATATGGCTCGTATCATAAATCGGTGTTTGAGTTCGTGCGTGAAAATCAACAGCATTTATCGCAACTGCCAAATAGTTTTTTTTGCGTCAATGTTGTGGCTCGTAATCCTGAAAAGCGCATTCCTGAAAACAATAAATATCTACAGAAGTTTTTAACTTTATCTGAGTGGCAACCGCAAGATGTGAAAATTATTGCCGGTAAAGTCGATTATCCTTCTTGGCCTTGGTATGACAGCTTGATGATCCGCCTTATTATGAAAATGACCGATGGCCCCACCGACCCAACAGCAATTATTGATTATACCGATTGGAATGATGTGAAGGTTTATGCTGATCATATTGCCAAGTTAGCGACCGTCGTACCTGCGTAGTGATTATACCCAACAGATGGTTAACTAAGGCTCATCAGTGACAGGTTAACCATCACCCCAGCCGTATCTTAAGACGATAATCCAGCCTATATTAAAAACGCCAAAATTTAGGATGAAACAACACTGCTACAGTCAGTATTTCTAAACGCCCTAATAACATTCCTATTGCCAGAGCCCACTTAGCGACGTCGGGAAGTGAGGAAAAGTTTCCTGCTGGACCAATAATCGGACCTAGGCCCGGTCCTACGTTTGCCACTGCGGTTATTGCTCCGGTAAAGCTAGTCATTGGATCTAATCCGGTCAGTACAAGTGTGATCGACAGTAATAATATCACTACGATCATCAGCATAAAAAACGCCATTATTGAACGGACAATGTCATCTTGAATCCGGTGGCCATTGTATTTGTCTTTAAAGACTCCATTTGGATGGAATTGCTGTTTAATCTGCTGACGCATAATTGAGAATGCTATTTGAAAACGAAATATTTTTATGCCACCAGATGTTGAGCCTGAACAACTGCCTATAAACATTAAAAACAGAAATGCGACACTGGCAACAGATCCCCACGATTGATAATCGGTTAGTCCGTAACCGGTTGTCGTGATGACCGAAATAACATTGAAGCTTGCGAGTCTTAAAGCATCCATAAAGTCTATTTGCTGGTGTTGCCACAGCCAAAAGGCTAATGAGAATGACACCAGTAACACAAAGCGTAAAAAGCCTTTTACTTGTTGATCATTCCATAAGCGTAAGCTGCGTTGTTGTATGGTTTGAACAAACATTAGTAACGGTAATCCACCCGCTAACATAAACACAATACCAACCCAATGTGCCTCGTGTGAAAAGGCCGCCATAGAGCTGTCTGAAGTGGAATATCCACCTGTTGATAATGTGGTCATGGCATGGTTGATAGCTTCAAACCAATGCATGCCAGCAAGGTGATAGGACAATGTGCACAGTAGTGTTAAGGCGACATAGATCAGAAATAAATGTTTGGCCATGTGCTGGGTGCGAGGAATCGTTTTGTCGCTCCAGTCTGATGATTCCGTTCTAAATAAGCGCATTCCCCCCACGTTCAAAAACGGCAGGATTGCCACGGCCATTACAATGAAACCAATGCCGCCAAGCCATTGCAATAATGAACGCCAGACTAAGATACTATGGTCCATACTGTCTAAACCGGATAATACTGTTGAACCGGTAGTGGTTATGCCTGACATCGTTTCAAAAAATGCGTCAGTATAATTAATACCGTGATAAAGCGTGAAGGGCAGTGCGGCGAATAAGCTCACGACAAACCAAGTGATACTGGTCAACATAAACATATCGCGAATGTTAAGACTAAAATGATGGTTGCGACCATTTTGAATGCACAAAATAGCAATAAAGCCGGTAAATAAACCGGACATCATAAAGTCACCGATGGTTTCTTCGCCATAAAATAGTGCGAAAGCCATTGGAACTAACATAAATCCTGTCAGTATTGAGAGAAAAATACCGAGGATGAAAATGATTTGTTTGACGTTAAACATAAGAACTTAAAAGAAAAAAGCACTTGGTTGAAACAGTTTCTCTACGTCACCGATGAACTTCTTATTCACTAAGAATAAAATAACATGGTCACCCTGTTCGATTACCGTTTTGTCATGGCCCATTAACACTTCATCATTACGTACAATGGCACCAATAGTTGTGCCTGGCGGTAGTTTGATGTTGCCAATCTGTTTACCGACAACTTTTGACGTGCTTGAGTCTCCATGGGCAATCGCTTCAATGGCTTCTGCTGCACCACGGCGTAATGAGTAAACATTACATATATCACCTTGGCGAATATGAGTCAGTAACGCTGAAATGGTGGCTTGCTGAGGAGATATGGCTATATCAATGTTAGCTTCTTGCACAATATCAACATAGGCTTCACGTTGAATAAGTACCATGACCTTTTTCGCCCCCATGCGTTTAGCAAGTAGGGCAGACATAATATTGGCTTCGTCATCATTGGTGACAGCGATAAACACATCGGTTTGATCGATATTTTCTTCCAACAGTAATTCTTGGTCTGAAGCATCGCCACAAAACACGGTGGTTTTTTCCAGTTTTTCTGAAAGTAACTCCGCGCGTTCTTGACGGTGTTCAATTAACTTAACCGAATGAGTACGTTGCAACTTTTGCGCAAGACCAAAACCAATATTACCGCCACCCGCAATCATGATATTGCGGTACGAATTATCCAGTTTTTGCATCTCACTCATTACTGCACGAATATGACGACTATCGGCGACGAAAAACACCTCATCATCGGCTTCAATAATGGTCGTGCCGCGCGGCATGATAGGCCGGCCTTGCCTAAAAATAGCGGCAACGCGGGTATCAATATTGGGCATGTGCTCACGTAATGTGGCTAATGCGTTACCCACTAATGGGCCGCCATAATAAGCTTTAACCGCAACAAGACTTAGCTTACCTTTAGCAAATTCAAGTACTTGCAGTGCACCTGGGTATTCTACTAATCTTTGTATGTAAGCAGTCACTAACTGCTCAGGTGCAATCAGCTCATCAATAATAAAACCGCCACGAGGCTTAGCGTCACCGCTTTTAATTTCACTATTGATAAACAGTTTATCTTGAAGTTCTAAATAAGCTTCTGAGCGAATACGAGCAATTTTAGTTGGTGTACCAAATAAGCTGTAAGCAATTTGACAAGCTGCCATGTTACATTCATCGCTATTGGTTACCGCAATGAGCATGTCAGCATCTTCTGCACCAGCTTCTTTTAATACACTCGGATGAGCGCCATGACCGACAACAACACGTAGGTCAAACTTGTCTTGTAATAGCCTTAGCCGAGCGCGATCACTGTCGACGAGTGTGATGTCGTTATTTTCACCGACTAAGTTTTCAGCTAACGTGCCGCCTACTTGCCCAGCCCCTAAAATAATAATTTTCATGGCTTGAGGTACATCCTTAAATTGCTTTAACTAGGCGCGCGTAATAAAAGCCGTCCATATTGTCTTGTCCTGGCAAAATTTGCCAACCGATATCACTGATATGAGCTTGTTGCTCTATCGGTACTAAACTCGCATCGGCTGTCCGTGCTAGAAACTGTTCAACTTGTTGGCTGTTTTCCTGCGGTAAAATAGAGCAGGTTGCATATAATAAAGTGCCACCCGGTTTAAGCCATTGCCAACAATGATCCAATATCTGTTTTTGTAGGTTGGCTAACTCTTCAATATCGCTATTTTTACGTAACCATTTTATGTCTGGATGACGGCGAATTACCCCAGTTGCAGAACAAGGTGCATCAAGCAAGATTCGATCAAATTGTTGTCCTTGCCACCATGATGGAATATCTGTCGCATCGCCGTGAATAAGTTGCGCTTTTAAATGCAACCTGTCCAGATTTTGTTGTACCCGAGCAAGGCGTTTTTGATCAAAGTCGACAGCGACTAAATTGATAGTGGGAGCAAGCTCTAGTAAATGGCAACTTTTGCCACCAGGCGCGGCGCAAGCGTCTAAAACAAGTTCGTCTGCCGCAGGTGCAAGTAAGGTGGCTGCCCATTGTGCCGCGCCATCTTGGACCGATGCTGCGCCTTCCATAAAGTCGGGTAATGCAGCGACATCTTTTGCGCTTTCGAGCAATATAGCATTTGGGCTTGAACCGGCTTGGGCTGAAATATCATGTTGGGCTAGTGCCGCTAAATAAGCATCACATGTCTGTGATTGCTGATTATTACGTAGCCACATTGGCGGACGCTGGTGGCTCTGCTCAATAATGTCTTGCCAGTTATCTGGATACGCTTGTTGTAAACGCTTAATAAACCAAGCTGGAGTATTAAAGCGTAGCGTGTCTGAGTCAGTATTTAATTCGCTATCTTGACGCTGAATATTACGCAATACGCCATTGACC
>NZ_PJAP01001106.1:0-2279 GCF_002836795.1 Shewanella sp. 11B5
GAGATACTGAGATTACGGCCAAAAGAAGCGTGATGTTTGCGAGATCTCATTAGCAGGTTCCGTTGGCGTTGGATTTTCCAAACTTTGAATTTGGGTCACCTTAAATTGCACTGTTTGTTGGGTGCTATCACTCGTACGGTCACTCAGGCGGCCACTGAGGGTCAACGGATAATCCAGTTGTTCTGCAGGTTTTATCGCAATCAAGCTGTCGGTGACTATTTGCAATGTTTGCTTTTGGGGATCGTCATTGCTGATACTGATTTGATAAAAAGCCATTTGTTGAGTTTTATTGCGAATTTTAAGTTGATAACTGTTTTCAACCTGATCGATGCCCACTTGACGATACAAGGTTTGGCGGTCGCGGATAACATTGAGCTGTATATGGCTTAAGTGACTTAAATCACTAATAATCAGCACAATCATGATCAGTAATGCACTGGCGTAACCAAGCGATTTTAGCGACAACAGGCTGGCTTTTGGTTGTCCTTTTAAGGCATTTTCGCTGGTAAAGCTGATTAAATTGGGTGCATAGCCAAATTTTTCCATGGTTTGATTACATGCATCAACACAGGCACCGCAGTTAATACATTCGTATTGCAAACCGTTACGAATATCAATCCCAGTGGGGCAAACGTCAACACACAAATTACAGTCTACACAGTCACCTAACTCCGTTTTTTGTGAGCGCTTACGTGGCCCACGAGATTCTCCTCGCTCAGCATCATAGCTCACTGTTTTAGTATTGGCGTCAAACATCACCGCTTGAAAACGCGAGTAAGGACAACAATGCAAACACATCATTTCACGCATCCAGCCGGCATTTAAATAAGTGCATATGGCAAAAAACCACACCCAGGTGCCAGTCCAAAAACCACTACTCATGCTAAAAATATCAACATATAACTCGCGTGCAGGCATAAAATAACCAATAAACCCGCAGCCGGTTAGCAAGGCAAACACTATCCACACCGCATGCTTCGTCACTCGTTTACGCACTTTACTCAGTGACCATGGCGCTTTGTCTAATGCCGCTCGATGATGATGATTGCCCTCTACCTTGGCTTCAACCCACATATATATAAAGGTCCATGCGGTTTGCGGACACAAAAAGCCACACCAAACTCGGCCCCAATAAACGGTGACAAAAAATAATGCAAAAGCCGCGGCCATAAAAAACCACGCTAATACGGTAAAGTCTTGTGGCCACAAAGTGATATTGAAGAAAAAGAATTGCTGTTCGGTTACATCAAACAGAATGGCTTGTCGGCCTTGATAATTGATAAATGGGATCAGGAAAAAAATCGCAATCAGTAAAGTATTACTGTGCTGACGCAGCCGTTGAAATACGCCTTTCTGTTCACGAACATGAATTTTTGTCGACGGCGTAGCAATTTGCACCACTGGAATCCGTTGTGAAACGGCAGCTTTATCAACTGACGATGTCGCTGATGGAGTTTGAGATGATGACTTAGGCATGAATGTATTCCTATAACACAATATTGCCCTGCTGTAGCAAAGACTAAGCCAACTCAAATATAAATATAATCTACTGATTTTAAACAATTAAAATCAGTAGATTATAAAACAAAGTCACGACATATCGATTTTTACGCGATATATCGTGACTTAATAAAATACATGATAAAAAATTAGCGACTAATAGCTAACTTTTTCATCCTAGATCGTAAGGTACTCGCAGGCATATCTAACATCGCAGCAGCACCAGACGGACCAGAAATACGCCAGTGGCTAGCATTTAATATCGCAATAATATGCGCAGCTTCGGCTTGTGCCATGGTTAACGTGCTGGTAGCTAACGGAGTTGTAACCGCTACAGGTAAAGTATTAAACAGCAAATGACCGCTTTGCGATAAAATCATTTCTCGCTCAATCAGGTTTTGTAGCTCACGTACGTTACCGGGCCAGGAGTATTGCTGTAAGTTCTTCAACCCTTTAGCACTCACTTTAGTGATTTTTTTACCAAGCTTTTTACTCAGCGATGCGACTAAATCACTGACTAATTGCGGAATATCTTCGCGGCGCTCTCGTAACGGCGGCACAGTTATTGGAAACACATTCAAGCGGTAATATAAGTCCATGCGAAATAAGCCTTGCTCTACTCGCGCGGCTAAATCGTGATGGGTGGCAGCCACTAAGCGAATATTGACCTTAATGGTTTCACTACTGCCAACGCGCTCGAAGCTTTGCTCTTGAATTACCCGTAACAATTTAGATTGTGCCGATAAACTCAGTTCAGCAATTTCATCTAAAAATAAGGT
>NZ_PJAP01001107.1:0-2216 GCF_002836795.1 Shewanella sp. 11B5
GTGAGAAGAAGCAAGCTGAAGCCGAAAAAGTGCGTGGCATTAATCAACAGGTTCGCTCTACGAGTCTTAAAAAAGTACAAGATGTGCTTTTTGAGATGGAAGATAAATTTTCTGTGCTGATCAATGAAACACAGACCTATGAAAATATGATCGATAATCGTGTTCGCAAAGTAAATGATCAACTCGATTTTTCTCGATTGAATTTAGCGATAAAACGAGACGATCAATTTCTGATTAAAGCGATTGATCGTCTCCAAGCTATTCGCGAAGAATTAGGTCAGTTTTATGAATTGATTCAGGTTAGACGTTATAGCTTGATACCTTTACTTGATGCTATTGAAGAAGGTGATAAGTATATTGGTGTATTCCAACAAAACATCGACGAGGTCGGTGATGCTTATAACCAAGTGACATCAGGAAATGTATCTCTGTTAAAAGAGCTGGAAGCAGTTATTTCAATGCTCAACAAACAGTTTGGTGATGAGCTTGTTGACGTATCTGATGAAGTCAAAAAAGAGCTTTTTCAAAAGATATCGACAGATGAAACCTTTATGAAACCAATACAATCTATCATTTATGATGAAGATTATTTCTATTGGGTACAACGTTTTGTTCCTGCAGGAAGAGAAGACGATTATTTAGAAAAGGTTGTTAGACCAAGTAAAATTGAAGATAAAGAGCTTTGCTCTGAAGTGATGGTTCATTTTATTTTAGCCTTAATTGGTAAGAACCATGAGCTAATTTCTCAAGTACTGAGAACGGCTTCAGGCTCGGTGATGAAAGCACGAATCGAGTGTAAAGATATTTTGATTTCACTTAGTGCTATTTCACATAAATTGGTTATGGATAATAATGGCGAAACACTTGAAAAAGTAATCGCTAAATATGAGTCTGAAGAGTACTTTGGACGAAACGTAACTATTCGCTAGTCGATCTATTTAACATTGAACCTGCTGTTTATATTTTTGAAGATGACTAGGGTCTGTTGACCTTTGTTGGTTGAATTTTGTTCGAGTTAAAAACGTTTTAAACGAGGCGAATGGATTGCTGCCTAGTCATCTAAGCAAAATGCATTCAACAAAGAGTAAAACGTTTTTAGCCGAACCTTTCGGGCAGCGTTTGTAGGTCATTTTTACTGCGTTATCGACTTTTTACGTAGAATAACTACACCACAAAGTCTCTGCCTTGTCGCTCATGTGTAAATAATGGCCAACAATTCTCTGTAAAAACAACCTTAAAAGATCAGTAAGACCTAGTGTTTCTAGGTCTTACCGGACTTAGTGGCAGATGAATGAGGGGTGAAAACCCTTCATCATTTATACACCGGGTTTAGCTTCAGCAAGACTGGCTTCAACCTTTGCCGTTAATATATTCATAATACGATCTGTGACGATTGGATCTACAGTGATAACTGTTTATTTACATTGAAATGAGCATGTTCATCAATTTAGTCATTTTTATAAACACTAGCACTGTTCTGCTGCTAGCGAATCAATAGTGTTAATCCTGCAAAATCAGCTTAAAGCTAACATTTTGGCAATTAACCCAAGACTATTGGCTCAAAAACACCGATAATTCACCCTAATTTAGACAAGCTGGCCGTTTGGTTGCGCAAGACTGTGGATATATTCAATGGAAATCAAAGTAAATTTTCTCGATAATTTGAGACTCGAAGCTAAGTTTGACGACTTTACCGTCACCGCCGATCAGCCGATCCGCTACAAAGGTGATGGTTCTGCTCCTAGTCCTTTTGATTATTTCTTAGCATCTTCAGCACTTTGTGCCGCTTACTTCATTAAGGTGTATTGTAAAGCTCGTGATATTTCGACTGAAAATATCAAATTATCGCAAAACAATATCGTTGACCCGGAAGATCGTTATAACCAAATCTTCCAAATTCAAGTTGAGTTACCGGATGATATTTCGGATAAAGATCGCCAAGGTATTTTACGTTCAATTGATCGTTGTACCGTTAAAAAAGTGGTTCAGACTGGGCCTGAGTTTAAAATCGAAACCGTTGAAAACTTAGACGCCGACGCCAATGCGATGTTGATGGGTCAAACTGAAGCCGATGCGAGTACTTTTATCTTAGGTAAAGATTTACCGCTTGAGCAAACCATTAAAAACATGACAGGCTTGTTAGCCGACCTTGGTATGAAGATTGAGATTTCGTCATGGCGTAACATTGTGCCAAACGCTGTCGCTGATACACATCT
>NZ_PJAP01001108.1:0-2274 GCF_002836795.1 Shewanella sp. 11B5
GTTTTTACTCGAAATTGGGTATGGTTAGACAAACCAACTATCTGATTGGACCAGTAACAAGCTGCATCTTGTTGCCGAGACCAAACTAAAATACAACATAACCAAGGAATGATCTTATGCCTATTTACCAAGCTCCTCTTCGCGATTATCAATTCATTCTGTCTGAACTGCTTAATGTCTATAAACAAACTGATTTACGCGGTTTTGATGAAATAGATGCGGATCTCACTGATGCAATTTTGCAAGGTGTTGCCGATTTCAGCACCGACATCATGTTGCCACTCAATGCCAGCGGTGACTTAGAAGGTTGTAAACTGGTTGATGGTAAGGTCATTACCCCTATTGGGTTCAAGCAAGCTTATAAACAATACGTACAAGATGGTTGGGCAACATTAACCTGTGATCCTGAATTTGGTGGCCAAGGTTTACCTGAAGTTATCGGTACATTCGCAACCGAAATGAAAACCGCCACTAATATGGCGTTTGCCATGTATCCAGGCTTAACCCATGGCGCTTATTCAGCCATTCATGTTCACGGCAGTGATGCGCTAAAGCAAAAGTACTTAGCAAAACTGGTCAGTGGCGAGTGGACTGGTACCATGAACTTAACCGAGTCTCATGCGGGTACAGATTTAGCCTTATTACGTACTAAAGCGGTTCCTGCGGGTGACGATGTATTTGCCATTAGCGGCGAAAAAATCTTTATCTCGTCTGGCGATCACGATCTCGCCGACAACATCATTCATTTAGTATTAGCGCGTTTACCTGATGCACCGGAAGGTGTTAAAGGGATTTCACTATTTGCTGTACCTAAGTTTTTAGTGAATGCCGATGGTAGCTTAGGCGAAGCTAACAAGCTTAGCGCAACAGGTCTTGAGCATAAGATGGGTATTCATGGTAACTCAACATGTGTCATGCATTTTGACGGCGCTATCGGTGAGCTTGTTGGTGCTGCACATCAAGGTCTAAAAGCCATGTTTACCATGATGAACCAAGCACGTTTAGGTGTGGGTATTCAAGGTTTAGGCGTATCAGATATTGCTTATCAAAATGCTCTCGTTTATGCCAAAGAGCGTATTCAAGGCCGTGCATTAAGTGGCGTTAAGCAGCCTGAACAAGCTGCTGACTCATTATTAGTCCATGGCGATGTACGTCGTATGCTATTATCACAAAAGTCGTTCAATGAAGGTACACGTGCGTTAATGGGTCAACAAGCACTGTGGCTTGACCAAGTAGAACGTCATACCGATCCAGAAAAAGCCAAACAAGCTAATGCACTTGCGGCATTATTTACACCAATTGTTAAAGGCTTTGTCACCGACCAAGGCTTTAAAGCGTGTGTTGATGCCCAGCAAATTTATGGTGGTCATGGTTATATTAATGAATGGGGTATGGAACAGTTTGTACGTGATATCCGTATTGCAATGATTTACGAAGGCACAAATGGAGTACAAGCTCTCGATTTAGTCGGCCGCAAATTACTTGCCGACAAAGGTGCAGCATTAACCCTGTGGTCAGGTATGGTGAAGGAATTAATTCAGCAAAACGTTGGTAATGACGCAATGAAACCTTATCTTGCAGGCTTAATGGATGCAGCAGGCGATCTTGAAAAAGCCACCGGTTTTATTGTGCAGTCAGCCAGCAAGAATCCTGATCTTATTGGTGCAGCGTCAATGGCCTATATGCAGTTGTTTGGTATTACAGCGCTAGCGTGGATGTGGACTCGCGTTGCGGCAACATCATTAGCCGCATTAGAAGCAGGTACTGAAGAGACTGGCTTTTACCAAGCTAAACTTAAAACAGCACAATTCTTTATGAGCTATTGGGGTAGTCAAACCCGCAGTTTACGCAAACAAATTGAATCTAGTAGTGCAGATATTGTTGATTTCGCAGAAGCTGATTTTTAATAAATAATGATACACAAAAAAGCCGCATCAATTAACTTGAAGCGGCTTTTTTATTCAGTCTGATTAGGTTTGACTTAATCCCACAAAAACTCACGAAAATGCTTACGACAAACCGACTCGTAACTTTCATTACCGCCAATGGCAACCTGCTCGCCTTCACGCATCGGTTTACCATCATGATCAAGACGCACGACCATGTTTGCTTTACGGCCACAATGACAAATCGTTTTAAGCTCAACTAATTTGTCAGCCCAGGCTAATAAATATTGGCTGCCTGGAAATAGTTCGCCTTGAAAATCATTACGAAGGCCATAACACAATACTGGAATATCAAGATTATCAACAACGTGTGTGATCTGCCTAACTT
>NZ_PJAP01001109.1:0-2271 GCF_002836795.1 Shewanella sp. 11B5
AGCTTTTCTGCTGAAGCCAACACTTGCTCATTCGCTAACCACGAACTTGGGTCAGCAATTGCCAACCAACCATTAGGTAAATGCACCGCAAAAACAGCAACTAACATAGTGACCATCATCGGTAACGCAACGAGTCGAGTGGCTAAACCTATCAGCAGTAAAAAACCACCGAACAATTCAGTGCCTGCTGCTAACGCTGTCATGACTTCAGGCATAGGTAAACCGAGTCCCCAGTCGGGATTGCCAAACCATGCTGCGGTATCTTCAAAATGTGACAATTTGTTGTAACCAGCCTGCATTAATACTGGCGCAAGATAAAGCCTTAACATTAAGGCAGCTAAGCCTTCTGTATGTTTAATCACATTTAAAAACTGCTGATATAATCCACTTAGTGTCTGCATAAATAATCCTGACTGAAATCGTTGTTGTAGTAATAGACCCGCTGAAGATTAAAAATATTTCAGCTTTGAAGCCTAACTGATAAAAATAGATATTATTTGTCTAAGTGTAGTTCAGTTAAATCTTCTACTAATTCAGCTAATTTTTTGTCGAAGTACTTTCGTTGTTTTTGACTAAATGTTTTATTAAGCGCAATTAACATTGAACCAAACTTTCGAGTATTTTCATCTACATTATCGCGATAAACTTTAGATTTTAGCTCGTCAGGCGAGATCATTAACAACTTCATTTGTTGGGTAAAGTAGTCAGTTTGCTGACGGCGTTTCAGTGCTTGTTCAAATTGACTTAGCCATTCATGGCGATACTCAAGCCACATGTCTAACGTGGCTAAACGTTCTGTATTAGCTTGGTGAATAATACTTTTTTGTTCATCTGTAGCGTCGCCAGTCCATTCAGATAATTGTTTGGCAATTCTTTTATCGGAGTCTTTTATCAATTCAGCTTGATCTTTACCGGCATATTCTTCAATTAATTCTTGTTGTTCTTTTTTAAGCTGCACCAGTACCTGATTAACTTGTTCATCGGATAAACTCGCCATAATGGGTAGCAGCTCAGGCATGACAAAATCAAAAATACGGTGCCAATGTGCCTTTGCCATTGACACTTGATTAAGCCATAGCTCTGGGGTCATTGTTTGTTGATTTGTCAGTGTTGATAACAAAGACAGTTGATCACGATACCGCGGCAACTCTTGTTGGCGATGCCAAACTAAAAACGATTCAATAATGACATCAAATTTGTCTTGCTGATCTGAGGTTAACTCTACGTATTCTTCAACTTCCCACTCTATTGCCCAATCCAGAAAAAAATAACTTATTTTGGTTGAGCAGCCAACAAAAAGTAGGCAACTAAACAGTAGGATAATCAATTTTTTAGACACAGATAATTCCTTTATCAATACTTATACTTTATAAGAACCTTGTACGTTATCGGAGCATATTAGCAAGTGATTAATGTAAAGTAATGTGTAAAATATTGTAAGTATTGTGTGACTTTTTGTGGTTCTTTGGCTGCCATCAGTAATGCCCACATGGCTGAAAACAACCAAAAACAGTTTATTGCGGCGGGTAATGCAGCTTTTGCCGCTGCCACATCGGTAAGACTAGCAGCCTGACAATATTGCATAATGACGTTATCAATTAATTGGTTCACTTGTATCGTTGATAACTGATGGCTGGCCACAACGCTGGCTAAATCGAACAACGGATGACTCGCCACAGCATATTCATAGTCAATACAAAACAGTTGATGAGGGGCTCTGCCGCTAAGCAGTAAATTGTGCGGAGTTAAATCTCGATGACAAAAAGTGGGCAACAACACACAGGCTTCTAACTGCGATAACCAGTGCCGAACAAGCCCATTTAAGCGTAACAATTGCTGCCACGCATCATGCCATTGCGGATCAATTTGTGATTCAGTTAATGAATCCAATTGATATGCGTATTGTTGCCACTGCTCAGTCACTGTAATACTTTTATTAGGCACTGGCAGCGTACTGAGTTTACAGAATAAAGCGCTAAGCAAAGGAACTGCGTCGACAGCCAAAATGGATTGATTTGTAGATTGCCCAAGCGATAAGTGACTGCGCATTGAGGCAAATATCGACCAGTCTGTCTCTGGTTGATGAATAAACTCACTCAGATACACTTGCTTATCATCACTGACCCAAATCAATACTGGTGCAATGTTAGCCACTATTGCGGCTTGCCAACATTCAACTTCAAGCGATCTATCACACCAATTACTGTGCGGTTGATTCACTCTTAAAACCTTATCTCCATCTTCACAAGATAACTTAATATTAACATTGCT
>NZ_PJAP01001110.1:0-2269 GCF_002836795.1 Shewanella sp. 11B5
TTTCACTGCGACTCTGTGCAAATTGCTTACTCATTACCGCTGAGATTAATTCAAGTGCTTGTTTATCGAGTTCAGTCGCTAATGTTTTATTACCATTAATGATAGCCAATAACTTTTTTTCATCAGCATGATTGTCACTCATTAACAAATTTGCTCGAGTTAACAGGTATTCTTTTTCAGCATTTTGTTGTTGTCGATATATCGATGCTAACGCTAAAAACCAATCAGGATCGATTTTGGCGGGTTCAGTTGTGGCTAACAAATGCAAATAAAGTGTTTTAGCGTCGTTAGGTGAAACTCGCACATAATAAGCAGCAAGCTGGGTAATGATGTCATTGTCAGTGAGGACACCTTGCTTATAGGTGTCTTCTACAATAGCGAACGAGTCTTGATCGTTGAAACGCATCCAGCGATAAAAGGCTAAATGTACCTCATTATTAGTGCGAGTAAACTCTTGAAGTTCAGACAGTGTTTGAGTACTTACCGCAAATGCTCGCTCGCGATCACGTGTACGGTCGGTATTCAACTTATGTTGAACCCCTGCGGCTAATTCGATGCATTTACTGTAATTTTCTAGATATACCAACTGTTGATAAAGTTGCTTGCCTGTGGGCGACGAGCTCTGTTTTAACGCGTATCGATGACGGATCAAGTCGCCTTTTTCAAATCGGCACCAACTATCTTTGTGTAAATCGCTACAAAGTTCGGGATTATTTTTACAAATGAGGTCGCTATTACGGTCATTATCGCAGCCAAAAAGGCCAAATAATGCCCCAATAACTGTAAATGATGTAATTAATACAAAATTATTGCTCAAAATGCTCTCCGAGAGGTAAATTGTCTAATAAAATTACACATTTACCGAAAATTTGTTACTAGCGAAATAGCCTGTATTTCATTACAATGTCGGCGACCAACAGGGGCCACCCCCATACAATATACTAAATTATTGGTCTTTTCTTTTTGTTACTCAAACCTTTCTGAAAAAACGAGAAAAGTGAGATAAAGGATCCCTACATGAGCGCAGATAAACATTTACAGAGCTGGCAAGAACGTTTCGAAATGGCAGAAGCAATGCAACCGTTGCTTGGCAAGTTGTATCGTAACCAAGGCATTGAAGTAATGGTATATGGTAAACCATTACTAAATGCATCAACCATCGAAATCATTAAGTCACACCGTTTAGTACGTCGTCATGTCGGTGAAAAATTACGTCTTCGTGAAAGTTTCCCATTTGTTGTAGCACTTAGCAAATTAGCGATTAAACATTGCAGAGTGGATATTGGTAAATTAGCGATTAATTACTGGCGTAATAACAAGGATGCGAGCGGTATTGAAGCTTATATGACACAGGAATTGTCTGAAGCGGTTAATCACGGTGATGATACCCCGGCTCGCGATGTTGTACTTTATGGTTTTGGTCGTATCGGCCGTTTACTCGCTCGTTTATTAATAGAACGTACCGGTAAAAGCAACAAATTGCGTTTGCGTGCCATTGTATTACGCGGTGGTAAAAAGGGCGATTTAGAGAAACGTGCTAGCTTGTTGCGTCGTGACTCGGTACACGGGCCATTTAATGGCTCTGTCGAAGTTGATGAAGAAAACAACGCAATCATTGCTAATGGCACTTATATTCAGATTATTTACGCTAACTCTCCTGATCAAGTGGATTACACACAGTATGATATTAAAGATGCGTTAATTGTCGATAATACTGGTATTTGGAAAGATGAAGAGGGTTTAGGTTTACATCTTAAAAGCCCAGGAGCTTCAAAAGTATTGTTAACGGCACCTGCTAAAGGCGCCATTAAAAATATCGTCTACGGTGTTAATGAAAACGATATTCTTGATGAAGACACTATTGTATCGGCGGCAAGCTGCACCACAAACGCTATTACGCCAGTATTAAAAGCGGTTAATGACAAATACGTTATTGAAAATGGTCACGTAGAAACCATTCACTCGTATACGAATGATCAAAATCTAATCGATAACTATCACAGTGCTGATCGTCGTGGTCGCAGTGCACCGTTAAACATGGTGATTACTGAAACGGGTGCCGCTAAAGCTGTTGCTAAAGCATTGCCTGTATTAGCGGGTAAATTAACCGGTAATGCTATCCGTGTGCCAACTCCTAACGTATCAATGGCGATTATTAGTGTTAATTTACAACATGAAACTAATCGTGATGAGTTGAATGAATACTTAAAAGATGTCGCATTACAGTCTGGATTACAAAATCAAATCGATTTTACCGAATCGACCGAAA
>NZ_PJAP01001111.1:0-2262 GCF_002836795.1 Shewanella sp. 11B5
TTGGCACTAAACTCTCTAAAACCTGAACTAAGGGCGCCTTTACAGAGTTGGAACATCGCTTGAGGATTAGCTTTAACGGTTTCATCTATGGTTAGAATATCGCTGATTCCGGCAGTATAATATTGATGATGTTTAGCTAGTGCTTGAATATGACTAATGGGGTCTGGTTCTGAGCCATAGGGAATACGCACGCCAGGGGTGACATTTTTATCCAAACTAATGCCACTTTGAGAATGCAATAACGCGCGACCGTTATAACCGTAAGTGACCGGGGTCGACTTTACTATGTTGTCTAAAGCTGCAGATATTCTGAGCCCAAGTTCATTTGCATCTGGGTTATGGCCGTAGCCTGTATTGAGTTTGCTTGCGACATTAGCAGTTGTAATCTCAGCAGCACTAGGTAGTAAGGCTTGTAAAATATTGACCGCTTCAGCCATACCATAAATACCGAACATAGGTGCAAAGCGAGATTCATCGATCAACTGTTCCTTAACTAAAAAACTGTCAAAGAAATGAGATTGTTGGTGTAAAAATGCCGAACGAGCTTCAATAAGCTCGAATGCGAGTTGGCTGTAATATGGCAGCGTTTGGGCAAAAAAATCATCAATACTGTTAGCTTTTAGAGCGACTTCTTTGAGATTAACCCGCACCAAGGTATTGGCTCCGCCAGCTAACGGTAATGCGTTATAACAACTGACAATCCCAAAACCACGAGCATCGAATGCGTCGGCATGTAGCGGATAGTTGGCAATGTGAGGTTTACCGCATTGACAAATATTGCTGGTGGTCTGAAATAATAAATCATCTGGCGTTACGGCAGGGTCATACATGAAGGTTAGGTTGGGGGCTATTTGTTGTAATTCTGCATCTATACGCAAAATGGTTCGGCAAATAATGTTATCTGTTGGGCCAATATTCACATGCATAAACGCATCGGGTAACGTGCGGTCGAGTAATATCCAAAACCGCTTGAGCTTACGATAGATGGCTTCAGCATCAAGCCCCTGTGTAAAAGGCATTAATAACGTATCTAATTGGCCTAAGTAAACTGGGATATTCGTCACCGATGGCACATGAAAATAAAGAATGGTTAATGCATTTAAGGCGTCATCAAAGTCTTCGGCGGGCGACAGCTCCAAATACTCAGATCCTTGCTGCAGGTATTTGGCATAATCTGGCAACACATAACGCGGTTTAAATGGCGCATGACCTTCAAACATATCGCAGATAATACCTTGTTTCATGGCATTATTTACCCGTTCAGACACCGGCACATAAGGCAGACTGTTTTCAGCTTCTAATGCTAAATAATTCGATTTTTGCTTTGGAGAAAGGAGAGGGTGGGTGACTATATTCTCAATGTTATCTTGTAATGTCATGATGAAACTCACTTTTTATAGATGAATGCTTGATAACAACTAATCTACTGAAAGGTAGGAGGTTTAAACAGTGAAAATAGCAGACGTTGGCATTGATAAAATCGAAATCCGATGATGAAGATCACATCCTAAATGACAGAACATGTGGACTAGGAGTAATGAACCCTATAAACAATGAGAGGCAGAAAAATCGCAATCGATAAAGAGGAACGTTATTAGATTATTACATTACTACATTACTACGTTATTACGTTGCTGAGCGCTGAGCGCTGAGCGGGCAAACTTGAAATTGTTGGGGTAATGTGACGAACGCTTTTTAAGTAGGGTGTTACTGGTTTTGTAGCAAAACTAACAGGCTTAATCCAAACAATAAATTTCAGTTCTATTTCTTCCAAGTGCTTTTGCTTTATACATAGCTTTATCCGCTTGAGTAAATAAATCTGTAAATTGTCTTTTATCATCACAAATGCTGACCCCAATACTGACAGTTAGTACGTCGTCACCCACTTTAATTTGCGAGATGCTGTCTTGGAGTCTGTTACAAAATAATAAAGTATCACTTTTGTTCGTATCGGGTAGCAATATCAAAAATTCTTCGCCGCCAAAGCGAGAGACAAGATCGGTTTGTCTACAAAAATTCTTCAAAATATGCCCGAGCTCTTTCAGTACTCGATCGCCTTCTAAATGACCAAAGCTGTCATTAATAATTTTAAAATGATCGATATCTAACAGTAATAAACCAACAGATTGTTCCGATCGAGTCGCTTGTTCAAGTGCTAACGTACTACGATATTTCATTTCTCTTCTATTTAATAACTGCGTTAACTCATCAGTTGAAGCAAGTAATTTTAATTTTTCAGCTTGCTCCTCAAGTTTTTCTCTT
>NZ_PJAP01001112.1:0-2253 GCF_002836795.1 Shewanella sp. 11B5
CAGTAAACGAAATGCCACAAAAACGCTGTCGCTTTTAAAGCCTGAGTAATCGTAATAGCTGCCATTATCGATATGTTCTGCACTTAAGCGAATACCGCTTTCATTGGGCACGATGTCGGTGCCAACATCTATTTGTGCACGGTAATGATCCCAGCTACCGCCCGATAAGGTGAGATGAGTAAACTGGTCGTCAGTAGGCGCGACTTTAGAATGTATGTTAACAAACCCACCATTACGTTGGCTGGTGCCTAATAGCACTGGCGGTGCGCCTTTTACCACATCTATTTGTTCGACTGCGTTAAACGACATGGGTACACCAAAACCATTGTTGCCCGCTTGGCGACGTACACCGTCTTGATATAGCTCGCCTAGTTGGCCACGAATAGTGGGTAGGCTTGATGCACCAAAGCCGCTAGCGGAGTAACTGTTAGGGCTGACTTTTTGAATGTCAGATAAATCAATGATATTAAGCTGTTCAATCATTTCACTGGTAATAGGCGTCACTGAACGGGCAATATCTTTTAATGCTATTCCGTCACCAAATGGGCCATCAACAGTGCTGTTTTTAGGTGACATGCCTTTATCGTTAATCGCTTTACCTGATACCTGAATGACTTCGATAGACGAGGTGTCTTCGGCTGCAGCAGCCATTGATGAAGCTATTGATGAATACAAGGCTACGCTAATAGCTAGTGCGGTAAGTGAACGGCTAGGATAACGATAAATAGGCATAATTTTTTCTGCTGTAATGAACTTGGTGAAAGGGACCTTGTTGTTAACAAGTTTATTTCAATCATGTTATGCCAATTTTCATTGCGTTAGATCTAAATGGCATAACTACTAGTGCAACATAGTTGCGCTTTACTCGGTCAATTAGCGGCTGATGAATTTCAGTAATGGTCAGTTTAGCTTATTTAGACGGTCAACAGACCCTAGATGATGTTATTTTTATATATTTTTTAAGGAATTAAGATGCAAACATCAATTAG
The DNA here is from genome assembly GCF_002836795.1 of Shewanella sp. 11B5. Classification (NCBI taxonomy): domain Bacteria; kingdom Pseudomonadati; phylum Pseudomonadota; class Gammaproteobacteria; order Alteromonadales; family Shewanellaceae; genus Shewanella; species Shewanella sp. 11B5. The sequence continues at coordinate 990 of NZ_PJAP01001112.1, forward strand.
CAATGATACTCAGAAAAAACTGCAGTGGTCGTTACTTTTTTTACGCTTAGGCGTGTTTGTGGTGATGCTGGTATGGACATTAGATAAGTTCGTCAATCCTGGCCACAGTATGAAAATTTTCGAGAAGTTCTATGGCATAGGCGGAATGAGTGAGGTTGCTGCATATGTTATGGGTGCACTGCAATTAGCTTTAGTATTTGCGTTTGTATTGGGTATTAAAAAGCGTATCACTTACGGGGTTATCTTTCTAATGCACGGTGCTTCAACGTTATCGGCATTTAATCAATATTTTGATGCATTTAATAACCTATTGTTTTTTGCTGCATGGCCAATGTGGGCCGCGTGTTTTGCGTTGTACATGTTAAGAAATGAAGATACCAAGTTTACTGTGAAGTAAATTACTAAGCGATTTTCCGACACAAAAAGGCCGACTAAATATATTTAGTCGGCCTTTTTTATTGAACGCCTAATGTTAAACAATAAAACCAAACGCTAATCGAATTCTAACGATGATTCCATTAGTGAGTAGTAAGGCTTTGAGTACGATTACGGATAGCCAGTAAACTAAACAATACTACGATCACCATTTGTGTACCCAAACCTTGCCATGTAGACGCTATTCCTAACCAGCTAATCGACACATCTATAGGGAAGGGCGTGAGGCTAATTACTGCAGCTTCTTGTAACGCTGAAATCCCTTTTCCTGCCAAGATAAACGCTAAAATAAGCATGAAGTAAGAACTCACCGCAAAAAAGCGGGCTAATGGCAATTTAACTGAATAGCGCATCATTAACCAAGCAATTACCGCTAAAATAGCCATACCTGCTAGCAAGCCGTAAACTAAGTAACTCACTTGTTCATTGCTGCTGGCAGAGCCTATGGCTTGTGTCAGTAATGACTGATAGAACAAAATCGTTTCAAAGACTTCACGATAGACCGAAATAAACGCAAGCCCAGTGAGACCCCATAACGTGCCAGTGTTTAAATGGCGGTCGACATTATTTTTAATGTAACTTTGCCATTTAGAACCTTGGGTTTTACTGTGCATCCAATAACCAACATAGAACAATACCAATGCGGCCAGCAATGCAGCACCACCTTCCATTAACTCCCTTGAGGCTCCGCTAATGCTAATCAGGTTATCTGCAGCCCACCAGGTTAATACACCAGCGGCGAGTGCTGATATCCAACCAAAGTGAACAAATTTAATCGCATCCTGACGTTCGGTTTTAATTAACACTGTCATTAAGGCAATGATAACGA
>NZ_PJAP01001113.1:0-2245 GCF_002836795.1 Shewanella sp. 11B5
AATGCTCAGCAGAGATAGAAGCCTGGTTATCTTCCATATCTATCGATACTCATATCGCAAAGCTTGACAGGCAAAACGATTTATTAGGTTTTGAACTGTCGGCTCAAACCGCTAATGATGTTTTAATTGCGTCATTCCCAACAAATATAGCTGCTGAAATAGTGCTTATTCAACAACCATTAGCTCGCCTCAATCAACCGGGGTTATTGGTGATGGATATGGATTCTACTGCTATTCAAATTGAATGTATTGACGAACTCGCTGCTATGGCTGGTGTGGGTGAGGAAGTTGCCGCAGTTACGGCAAGTGCTATGCGTGGCGAATTAGATTTTGAACAGTCTTTAAGACAACGAGTCAGTAAGCTTACTGGTGCTGATGCCTCTATTATTCAGCAGTTGTGCGACAACTTGCCGTTAATGTCTGGTCTTGAAGTAATGTTAGCCGAGTTAAAAACACATCAATGGAAACTGGTTGTCGCTTCTGGTGGGTTTACGCCATTTGTTGGTCATTTAAAAACATTGCTTAATCTTGATGCGGCATTTGCCAATGAGTTAGTTATTGTTGATGGCAAGCTGAGTGGTGAAGTAACAGGTGAAGTGGTCGATGCTCAATATAAGGCTAACGTGATTAGTCTGTGTGCGGAACAGTGGGCTATTCCATCTGGTCAGCGAGTTGCCATTGGTGACGGCGCCAATGATATTCCGATGATCCAAGCCGCCGATTTAGGATTAGCATTTCATGCTAAGCCTAAATTAGTTGCTGCTGCAGATGCATCAATCCAAAATGTTGATTTACGTGCATTAGTCTTTTGCCTACAACTGTAATTAGTTAGTGTTTACATTTATGAACAAGAATAAATATAGAATTATTACTCTATTCTAGTTGTATTTCACGGTAGTAATGTTAGTTTTATATTTATAATCACTAACATAACTGCCTATTTTGACTATAGATATCCTCCAAAACTCACTGTTTATACCATACAGAGATGGCCAATTGCATCTGCGGCATATTCGGCCTACTTCGCCTATAGCACTCGGTATTCCTATTTTGATGTTGCATGGTGCTATGTCCAATGGAAGAGTGTTTTATAGCTGCTCTGGTCGTGGTTTAGGCTGTTTTTTAGCTAACGCTGGTTTTGATGTTTATGTGATGGATACCGCAGGACGAGGCTTAAGCGAGCCTAAAATTCATCGTGACTTCACTTTGGGCCAAGGAGAAGTCATTCGTGAGCAATTGCCATTAGTGCAGCAGTTTATTCTACAGCGTCATCCATTGGTTAATAAAGTACATTGGTGTGCCCATTCATGGGGCGGGGTGTTAATGGCCAGCAGTTTGGCTCGTTATAGCCATCTACAGTCTAGTGTGGCATCGTTATTAACCTTTGGTTCCAAACGTACTATCAAAGTGAAGTCATTTAAAAAATGGCTTATGGTCGATTTTTTCTGGAATCGTTTTGCGCCTTTTTATATTGGCAGACAAGGCTACTTTGATGCCAGTCGACTGCGCGTTGGTATGGACAATGAGAGCAGTGCTTCATTATTACAAACCATTGATTGGGTGCGAGGAGATTGGGTTGATCATGATGATAATTTTCATTATGCAGAAGCTGCAACTAAAGCGGTATGGCCACCAGCCTGGTTTATCGCGGGCAAAAATGACCACGTATTAGGCAATCCATCTGATGTACGCGATATGATTGATGAATGTGGTTTTAGCCAGATTAAGTACACTTTGCTCGCCAAAGAAAAGGGCAATTTATTGGATTATAATCATGCAGGTATGTTGACTGATCGACAAGCCGAACAAGATCACTTTGTACAAATTAAACAATGGTATTTATTAATGTGAGCCAAGTTAGCTGTAGAGAAATAGTATGTGGTTATTAACCTATTCTTTGGTTAGTAAAAATGCAGTTTTGAAATAAATTCAGATCATCGATTTATGCTATTTTTAATTATGATTAGCGGTTACTGAAAGATTACTTAGGCTAGTGTCATTAAGCTTGGAAAACGGATTTCAACTTCAGTAGTAATATCTAATAGCTCACCTGAACCGATAACTTTCCATAATTGTTCTTCTAATTGCTTTGCTCGGTGATTAGCATGAATGTGGATATATTCTAGCTCGCGTCGAATATAGCTCATATCGGGCTTATCAGTTGCTCCTACATACACCCTTAACGCCATGAAGCGACCCACTTTTTTACTTTGAGTAATAAATTGAATTTGTTGTTCTTTATTAC
>NZ_PJAP01001114.1:0-2244 GCF_002836795.1 Shewanella sp. 11B5
AGAAGACATTGATAAAAAAATAATTCAATTTTAAATAATAAAGTTTTACATTTAAAAAAAATATGATAAGTAATAGAGGATAAATAAATGAATAAATAAATATAAATTGTTTGTATAATTCCATCGGATCTGCACTGCCGCCTTTGGATAAAATACTATCACGGAATTTTTGAGCTGTTTTTGGATCAAAAATTCCATTTTCTTTAAACGCTTCGAAAGCATCAGCACCTAAAATATCAGACCAAAGGTAACTGTAGTATCCTGCAGAATAACCGCCTGCAAAAATATGCGAAAAGTAAGTGCTGCGATAACGAGGGGCTATTTGGCTAATTAAGCCCATTTTATTTAATGAGGCCAATTCAAAATCTTTTGCATCGCGTAGTTTGCTATCTTTAAGAGAATGCCAATCCAAGTCTAAATAAGTGGCAGCCATATATTCGACAGTGGCAAAACCTTGATTAAATTGGCTAGCGGCTTGGATTTTATTTATTAAAGATTGGGGAATAATTTCACCCGTTTGATAATGCTTTGCAAATTGTGATAATACTTCCGGCTGTGTCATCCAGTTTTCCATCACTTGAGATGGAAACTCAACGTAATCACTTGGTACGCTAGTTCCGGATTGAGAACGGTAAGTCACATTAGAAAGTATGCCGTGCAATGCATGTCCAAATTCGTGAAACAGAGTACTGGCTTCGTCAAATGTAAGTAGTGCTGGCTCATTACCTGCTGGGCGAGGGAAGTTAAGTACGTTAACCACAATCGGCTTTGATTCTACTCCATTCATATTATATTGTTGACGGTATACGTTCATCCACGCGCCGCCTCGCTTACTTTGACGGACAAAATAGTCGCCCATAAATATAGCGAGCAAGCTACCGTCTTTATCATAGACTTCCCAGGTACGAACATCTGGGTGATACTTGGGCAAATCCGTACGTTCTTTGACAGTAATGCCATATAAACGATTAGCGGTATAGAATACCCCTTTCAAGGTACTCTCAAGTGAGAAATAGGGCTTAGTTTGCTGTTCATTGAAACTGTATTTAGCGACGCGAATTTTATCTGAATAATACCACCAATCCCATGCTTCAATGGTCAAATCGGTACCTTGGGTATCGACTAGCGCTTGCATGTCTGCCACTTCACTTTTAGCCTGCTTTAATGCAGCTGGCCACACTTTATCTAATAGAGCATAGACATTCTCTGGGGTCTTAGCAGTGCGAGACTCAAGTACAAAATGAGCATGAGATTGATATCCCATAAGCTGAGCTCGTTGTGAACGTATTGAGGCTATTTTGGCGAGAATCTTTTTATTATCGAATTCATTGTCATTATTTGCTTGAGCAACGTAAGCCTTAAATAGGGTTTCACGCAGTTTTCGATTATCAGCGTAAGTCAAAAATGGGGTCATTGATGGGCGATGAGGAGTAAAAATCCATTTACCTGGATGACCCAGTTTTGTAGCTTTACGAGCTGCAGTGTCCACCACATCTTGTGGTAAACCGGAAAGGTCTTCTTGGTTGTCAATGATGAGTTGAAAGCCATTGGTTTCAGCTAATAAATTATCGCCAAAAGTAAGGCTTAACTTACTAATTTGTTCATTTAAACCTCGGAGGGTAATTTTATCTTCTGCTGATAAATTTGCTCCGCCTCGGGTGAATGATTTGTATGTATCTTCCAGTAATTTTGCCTGTGCAGTATTCAAGGACAAGCTATTACGTTGTTCATGTAAAGTTTTTACTCGTTGAAACAGCATTGGATTTAGGAAAATATCATCTTGTGATGACGATAGTTTAGGTGAAATCTGTTTGGATATAGCTTGTAACGCATCGTTAGTGTCTGCGCCCGCCAAATTAAAGAATACGTATGATACTCGGGTTAGTAAATCGCCCGAAAATTCCATTGCTTCAATCGTATTTTCAAAAGTTGGGGGCTGAGGATTATTTGCGATAGTACTAATTTGCTCTTGCAGCTCAGTCATTCCAGCTTCAAAGGCTGGGATATAATCATCGGTTGTAATATTGGCAAAATCAGGGATTTCAAAAAATGTACCGTAAGGTTTAAAAAACGGATTATCAGCATGTTGTTGTTCTATTTGTGCAGCTGTTAATGGCGTGGGGTCATTGGTCGTTTGGGATACGGTTGACATGGAGCAGGCATTTAGTGCAAATATTACCGCGATGCTGGCGAAAAGGGGTTTAAGGGGTAAGCCCTTCATATCTTGTCCTCTTTTGTTTATTG
>NZ_PJAP01001115.1:0-2237 GCF_002836795.1 Shewanella sp. 11B5
TTACCGCTCTACTCGTTGTTACCGCTCTACTCGTTGTTATCGCTCTATTCGTTGTTATCGCTCTATTCGTTGTTATCGCTCTATTCGTTGTTATCCCTAAAAGCCACACAAACAAAAACCCGCCTTTCGGCGGGTTGTTGTGCGAACACTGCATCTTTATTCTGTATCGGTAACTATTACTTAGTTGCCAATTTTTCACGGATACGTGCAGACTTACCTGAACGCTCACGTAAATAGTACAGTTTAGCACGACGTACACGACCGCGACGCTTAACTTCGATGCTAGCAATTAGCGGGCTGTGCGTCTGGAAAGCACGCTCAACACCTTCGCCATTAGAGATTTTACGTACTGTGAATGCTGAATGCAGACCACGGTTACGCTTAGCAATTACCAAACCTTCAAAAGCCTGAAGACGCTCTTTTTCGCCTTCTTTAACACGTACTTGAACTACTACTGTATCACCAGCACCAAAATCAGGCACATCTGTTTTCATTTGCTCATCGTTGAGCATTTTAATGATGTTGTTCATAATTACTCCATCCTAGTAATAACTGAGCGTTGACTATGCGGACTTGTCCGTTTCATTCACGAACTGCGCTAATAAAGTCGTTTGTTCGTCAGTCAGAGCTAGATTTTCAAATAATTCTGGTCGTCTCAAAAAAGTTCTTCCGATACTTTGTTGTAAACGCCAGAGTCTAATTTTTTCGTGGTCACCGCTTAGCAGCACTGCGGGTACGTCAAGACCATCCAATTGTTCAGGGCGTGTATAATGAGGACAATCCAGTAAACCATCAGAGAAAGAATCTTGCTCTGCTGACGCTTGCTTGCCCAGTACACCAGGTACTAAACGAGCCACTGAATCGATTAAAGTCATTGCCGGTAACTCACCACCCGAAAGTACGTAATCACCGATAGACCATTCTTCATCAACTTCTGTTTGAATTATGCGCTCATCAACACCTTCGTATCGACCACACACTAAAATCAAACACTCTGATTTAGCTAACTCAGTAACGCCATGCTGATCCAGCTTGCGTCCCTGAGGAGATAGATAAATCACTTTTGCCCTATCACCTGCAGCTGCTTTAGCTGCATGGATAGCATCACGCAGAGGTTGCACCATCATTAACATACCGGGCCCACCACCATAAGGTCGGTCGTCCACAGTATTATGTCTATCATGGGTGAAATCTCGAGGATTCCACGTTTGCACCTCTAGCAGGCCGTTTTTCACGGCTCGACCCGTAACCCCAAAGTCTGTAACAGCACGAAACATCTCTGGAAACAGGGTGATTACCCCTAACCACATATGTTGTACCTCGACTTAGAAGTCAGGATCCCAATCCACTAAAATCTGTTTCCCTTGCAAGTCCACCTGTTTGATGAACTGCTCAGGGACAAAGGGGATCATACGTTCCGCTTTGCCGAAGGCATCTTTGGCATTAGCTTTAATCAGCAGCACGTCGTTTGATCCTGTTTCCACGATCTGATCAACAATACCCATGTTATAGCCGTTTATATTGGTCACTTCGCAGCCGATAAGATCACGATGATAGAATTCACTATCATCCAAATCTTTCATTTGCTCAGGCATGATCGCAATTTCACAATTTGTGAGCATTTGCGCATGTTCTCTGGTAGCGACACCTTCTAGTTCAGCCACTACAGCTTTACCTTGAAAACGCCACTGAGCGACCTTAACTTCACGCCAAACGCCTTGTTCTTTTATAAGCCAAGGCGAATAATCGAAAATACCTTCAACAGAATCGGTATAGGAAGTGATTTTTAGCCAACCTTTAATACCATGACTGGAACCTAACTTACCCAGTACAACTAGCTCTTGGTTACTACTCATCTATCTATACCTTATACGCAATTAAGCAACAGCTTTACGCGCGTCTTTAATCAGTTTTGCAACACGCTCAGATGTTGCAGCGCCAGTAGCAACCCAGTGCTCAACACGATCAAGATCTAAACGTAAAGTTTCTTCTTGGCCACGAGCCAATGGATTGAAAAAACCTACACGTTCGATGAAACGACCGTCACGAGCATTGCGGCTATCAGCAACAACGATATTGTAAAATGGACGCTTTTTTGCGCCGCCACGAGCTAAACGAATGGTAACCATGCGTTTTATTCCTCTAATGATTTGCTAGAAGCAAAAATAAAAACTGGAACTCCGTGTTCGCGAAGAGTCCCAGAAAGAAAGCCGGAAGATTTTACCTGACTTTTGAAC
>NZ_PJAP01000265.1:0-13894 GCF_002836795.1 Shewanella sp. 11B5
GCTGCGCCGCGAGAATAATCACCAGTAACACCATTAACGCCCTGGCCCATCACTTCCGTAACAATTAAGCCGGTATTCATGGCTTTAACCAAGTCATCAAATGTTTGGTTTGAATGGCTTAGGGTCCAGTTATAAATGCCACCAGCATGACCCGTGTTGGTCATCGATAATTTACGCGCCGAATAACTGGTTAATAAGTAAGTTTCTAGCTGGCCACGATCAATAATACGACGATCTTGGGTAGCGACACCTTCACTGTCGTAATTAGCACTGGCCAGAGCACCAATTAAATGCGGTTGTTCTTCAATACTAAACCAGTCTGGGAATATTTGAGTATTCAATGCTTCCATTAAGAAGCTCGACTTACGATAAATACTGCTGCCACTAATTGCGCCGATTAAATGCCCCATTAAGCCAGTGGCAATTTCTGGCGCAAACAACACTGGCATTTTTGCAGTCGCAATTTTACGGGCATCCAATCGACTTAAGGTTTTGTTTGCCGCTTGTAAACCTACCGCTTCAGGTGACAGTAAATCATGATATTTACGGGCAACTGTATAGTCATAGTCGCGCTGCATATTGCCATCAGACTCTTCGCCTATGACCACACAACTTAAACTGTAGCGAGAGCTGCAATAGCCGTTAAGAAACCCATGGCTATTACCATAAACTCTGGCGGCAGTATGGGCATTGACACTCGCACCATCTGAATTACGGATACGGCTATCAACCGACAAGCTGGCTTCTTCAGCACGAATAGCCAACTGAGCGAGCTCTTCTGCATCGATATCTTGTGGATGATATAACTCTAAGTCGCGAATATCTTGCGCCATCAAAGCGGGATCAGCCAAACCGCTGAAAGGATCTTCTGAAGTATATTTTGCAATACCATCAGCCGCTTTTACCGCTTGGCGAATCGCCTCTGGGCTTAAGTCTGAGGTTGATGAGCTGCCTTTGCGACCGTCACGGTAAATGGTAATGCCTAACGCACCGTCTTTATTAAACTCAACGGTTTCAACTTCTTTTTCACGGGTTGAAACCGACAAACCTTGCTGCTTACTGATAGCCACTTCAGCGGCCGAAGTGCCTAACACTTTCGCATATTCTAATGCGACAGATACAGCGTCTTTTAACGCCGATAATTCAGAATCAATTCTAGGTGTTGGTTCAGTTGCGCGAGGCGCTGAAGAAGGATGAGAAGCCACAAATTTACTCTTTGATTAGTCTAATTGACGCTAGCATATCAAATTCAATTGGCGATTGATAACCGCGCATTTATATCGCAGTTGATCATCAATAAATTCTGCATATTCTAGGCCAAATAAATGCTATCATTAACGCATATTGACTTGAGGTTTATGACTATGAAAATTGTTGGCGATTCTGAGCTATTTCAGCAGCCCTATGATAATGATGACAACTATGTCAGCAGAACAGGCGTTAAAAAAGAAAGTGAGGATGCTCAAGCACTTGGCATGCGTTTAGTGGCCCTGAGCAAAACTCAATTAGACAAAATGGGTTTAGATGAATTTCTATATGATGCGATTCTAAAAACAAAACTGATTAAACAAAAAACTGAAGCCTATCGCCGCCATTTACAATACATTGGTAAATTAATGCGTGGCTTTGAGCATGAGCCTATTGAAGCAGCACTGGATAAAGTGTTGAACAAAAACAATAATGAAGCTGCTCAAATACAGATTTTTGAAAAAATGCGTGAGCGTTTATTAGCTAATGGCGATGATGAGGTCCAAGTATTACTGGATTTGCATCCACAACTTGATCGTCAAAAAATGCGCCAACTGATCCGCCAAGCGAATAAAGAACTGGCTAAAGGCCCAGAGTCAAAATCGTCTAAAGAGTTATATAAGTATTTAAGATCTGAAATAAAAGACTAGGGTCCATCTCTAAAAATAGTCTGTTTAATAGAATAAGGATGTTGCTAATGCGGCTAAAAATGATGACTCGCACACTATTGTTATTATTAACTTCAGTGTTGTTATTTACAGGTTGTAACGGTGCCGCGGACGGCACCGATACTGACACATCGAATGATAGTTATAGTATTACCGTCAGCTATCAAAATGTCGTTAATGGCCAATGTGATACGAGTACTGACTCACTGATTTTTGATCTTGATGGTAGCTTCTGTGCCGTTGCACACCTTAAGTTAGGTAATGCCAACGTCAGTGGCGCACTCATTACTTTTAGTACCACCAATGCAGCAATAACGCCTACAACGGTGTTAACCTTGTCTTCTGGTCTTGCGACAACAGTTGTCACATCAAGCAGCACCGACGCCGGCACGCTTAGCGTGAGTTACTCTCCAAGTGATGCTGATGCAGTTAGTGCGACTCGCAATTATCAATTTAAAGAATATGACACCACTGTTCCTGTCGAAGCAATTAAATTAACCGCTTCTATAAGTGATGCAACCGGTCCGATTACTCGCTTTAATATTGATAAAACAGTTCAACTCAATGCCTTGCTTACTGACAGTAATAATCAAGCTATTGCTAACCAAATTGTGACATTCAATGCTGGTAGTGCTTCGTTAGCGCCAGCAACTGCACTAACAAAATCTTCAGGCATTGCTACGCTCAACTATACGCCGTCCGAGGCAGAGTTAGGTGCCAGTCTGTTAACCGTCACCACAGAATATCAAGGTAGTACTCTCACCAGCAGCAGCGCTTTTGAAGTGTTAGCGTCCGACGATATTGCTACGAATGGTAATGTTAAGATGGGCTCGTATAATGCTAATGGTGAGTTTGTTGAAAGTGAATTGGCGACAACGCTAGTCGCTACAACCGATGGCAGTTATAACATTAGCGCCGGTGGCACATTTGGAATTACAGCTACGTTAGTTACCGAAAACACCGATGGCACATTAACACGCTTGCAAAGTCCAACCAGCATCAGCTTTAGTTCTGACTGCTCTACCAATGACAACGCCACACTTGATTCACCTGTCACTAGCTTATCAGGCTCCGCTAGCTCAACTTTTTCAGATATCAGTTGTAGTGGCAATAGTGAACGTAATGACACCATCATTGCGACAGCAACGGTTAATGGCAGTAGCTTAAACGCAAGTTTACCTTTTACCTTAGCCCGTCAAACGTTATCTAATGTGAGCTTTGTGTCAGCTGACCCAAGCCAAATCCGCATCAAAGGTTCAGGCGGCACCGGTTCAACTGAATCATCGTTAGTGACCTTCTTAGTGACTAGTGCAAATGGCCAACCAGCAGCACAACAAACGGTTAATTTTAGCTTAGACACCAGTGTGGGCGGTTTACAATTTGCTAATGGTAAAGTGACGGACAACAGTATTACCAATTCCCAGGGATTAGTCAGTGTGCGAGTGCAAGCTGGCACCATTCCAACCCCAGTAAGAGTGGTGGCATCAACCACAGACGCCGACACTAACCAAACCATTACCAGCCAATCAGAACAGCTGACCGTCAATACCGGTTTGCCACAACAGCTTGGTTTTAGTATTTCAAGATCAAATGGCAACCCTGAAGCGGGCGACTACAATGGTGAAGAAGTTACCATTACAGTGTATGCCTCTGATAGTTTTGCAAACCCTGCACCAGACGACACTACCATCAACTTTACCGCTGAAGGTGGTCAAATCCAACCATCATGTACCATTGCAAATGGCAGGTGTTCCGTCATTTGGACATCAGCATCACCACGAGTCAGTGACCATCGCGTAACAATTATGGCTTATGCGCTAGGGCACGAAACCTTCTTCGATATCAATGGCAACAATGTATTTGACGATGCTGATGGCGGCGTAGTTAACGGCTGTTTAAGTGGTACAACGTCAGTAGCATGTAGTGGTAATGGCATGGATGTAGAAACTTACCATGACGGTGGTTTTGTTGACTTGCCTGACGCCTTTAGAGATGACAACGAATCTCGCGTCCATGATTCAGGTGAACCTTACTTTAATATTCAAGCGAGTAACACATATCAATTAGCTGACGGTAAATTTAACGGCCCACAATGCCAAGGTACATTATGTGACAGCACGGCTATGAGCACTTATATCCGTAAAGCATTAGTATTAACAATGTCAGGCTCTGATGCTAATTTCGTGGTTAGCCAAGATGGCAGCTTGATTAATAATTACGACACTGATGTTCAGCCTATTACACTAGATGCAACGGCAAAGTTTGATGTGGTACTCACTGATAGCGCCAATCAGATATTGCCTTCAGGTACAATTTTAACGGTTACTAGCACCGAAGGTGAATTGCAGTTCACTGGTTATACCGTACCTAACAAGAGTTCAGCAGGAGGAACATCAACCTCATTTACCTTGAAAAATAATGGTACACCCGGCACAAGCCAAGTCACACTGACAGCAACTACGCCTAAAGGTGTGGTCACTGAATTGATATTTTATGTGACCTTGTCATAAGCTCAATATTCTCACGTCCCATAATATTTACCGATCATTAATGCCTGCTACTTAAGCAGGCTTTTTTATACTTGGCATTAACAAATATGTTGATACAATAAGACATGCTATACGGTATTAGATCGATACTTTGTTGAAATTAAGAACTATTTTTCTAACTGACTTTATGTTCAGCTAACAAATTGTTCAGCGAGTAAATAGCGCACAACACCTCTCGTTTCGATACCATCAATAGCATCTGTAAACAGGGCTAGTTTACTACTCCGAGGGACCGATTTACGACTCTCGACGCATACTAAGGAATACTAATGCGCAAAATTTCTCTACTTCTTACCATTACAGCAGGCGTACTACTCACCGCTTGTGCAGCTAAACCACCCATTGTGGCTCAAAACAAAACGGTTGTCGTCAATGACCAAACTTTCGTACTTGGTGGCTCGTATGATAAAGCAAAAAATAAACTGCTATTGACCGCTAATGGTGACCCGATCATGCAGGGTCGATTCCCGCCAATGACGCCTACTCAAAATCTTAATGCAAACTTTAAAGATATGAAATTTAAAGGTGATTGTTACTTTGGTTCGGTACTAGGAGATCAAGGTGGAAGCTTTGGTATTGTTGCTAGCATTGTTCAATCGGCAAAATCGAGCACTGCAGATAAATGCGACATCTTTATCGATGGCACTAAGCAAGAAACACTGTACTTCTAATTAGACATATTAATTAAGCGCTAGCCCTGCTTACCCACCTATCTATTAATCTATTTCGTTATTTCAGCAGAGATAACGTAAAGTCAGTTAGCACCAAGTTGGTGCGAACAAGGTACATTCAGCACCAGAGCAACTCAATCAATTTTTATACAACTAGTTAAACCTATGTTTATAAGAGACTTTAACTACTGGTCTAATCCTTGCTTTCTCTTCAAGAATAACCCTAGTCTCACTAAACGATTACTCAGTAGTCGACCCGCACACATTACAGATGTCATCACAATTGATTATCATCAAGGGGAAGTGAGTTGATAAACTGTCCTTGTTGAGAATTGAATGATCCCTTTACACACCTCCATGCGCGGCCTACGTTGTTTTTGCGTCGCTGCTGAATGCTTAAGTTTTAAAGAAACCGCTAAAAGACTGTATCTAACCCCTTCGGCGGTAAGTCATCAGATTAAACAGTTAGAAGAATCTCTAAACCAGAGCTTGTTTATTCGTCAAACCCGCGCGGTGACATTGACCGAAGTTGGCGCACGCTTTTACCAGGCCATCGAGCCGGTAATGCAGCAATTAGTCAACACAGTCAGTGAATTTAACCAATCAGACAGAATGCTCGAAGTCAGTATTTCAATGCCAGAATTCTTTGCCAGTGAACTGTTTATGCCTAAACTCATTGGTTGGTCATCTAAATATCCCAACATCAATCTTAAGCTCGAAACCATTAAGTCGCGCAGCGATACGATTAAGCACACTGATGCATCCATTATGCTCTCTGGTAAACAACAAACTAATGCCGATGTGTATGATTTATTTCCAATCACTTATATCCCTGCGTGTAATGCACAATTGCATGCTGAATGGTCTTCACAAGGTTTTAAAGCATTAACTAAGGTGCCATTAATATTGCATAAAGCTCGACCTTACGCTTGGCATCAATGGGCCGAAAATGTTGGCTTTGATGCATTTCAGCCTAAGCAGATAATTCAACTAGACAGTATGTTCAGTGTCGCCCGTGCCGCAGAACAAGGATTAGGTATTGCACTCATTCCATTACCCATCAGCCAAGCATGGTTCGATAACGGCACCCTTCTGTCATTATTTCCTCATCCACTTTTTAGCCATGATCGCTATTACCTCATCCGTCATACTAATGAACAGCAGCGGCCAGAAGTGCAATTGCTGATCGATTGGATCCTCAAAAGTTTCCATGATGAAAGTCATTAGGTATCAAACTTCAAGGTAGACTTTGTAGCAAAGATTTGACAAAGCGGGGGAGCTGATTAGATGAACTTAACTGTTATTTAAACAATTTCTCTCAAACCATGTCGTTCTTAATATCCATTACCTAGATCGACAGGACGTAGAGCATGTCGCAACATCGTGAGCGACTGAGTAATGATAAGGAAACAAACGCCGTAGGTGCATCCATGTAGACTTAAGTAAAACTGTAATGACTACTATATCTGCTGATTCACAATTTAAACCAATTAATTATTTCATCATCATAAGTGAATTTTTTTAACCCATTAATGCGTTTTTTATCGTTTGTCGACGCTAGTCGTTTTGACTAAAGTTCACCTGTAGCGCGGCGCTACACAAACGTTTAAAGGAGCGACATCATGAAAAAGAGCATCGTTAATGGCCTAATTTGTGCCACATTAGTACTAGCAGCATCGGCAAATGTTATGGCTGACGAGCAAGGTCAGCATATCAAGAGTAATGCCTACAAAATGGTATTAGTGGAAGATGTGCCTGGTGTTAATGCATTGCAATCAGGTGATGTCGAAGCTGGCTTAACCGCTACTTTATCTGCAAGTAAGTTCGCCGTGGATGACTATTCTCGTAACGTGAACTTGTGTGCTGGATATGTGCAACTAGCGGATATGGAAAAAGCCCAAAAAGCCTGTAGCGCAGCCGTGAAAAGTGCTCGTACCCAAGTGGCTATTCCTTCAATGACGGTTCGGGCTTATGCCTATAATAATCGTGGTGTAATGAAATTAATGAATAATGACAATATAGGCGCATTAGCCGATTTTAAGTATGCAGCAAAAGTCGATCACAGCGCTATATACCAACATAACGTTGAACGTTTAGAGGCAGCTTTAAACAATGCCCAAAACGGAATGATGTAATTGGATCTAGACCAAAAAACCGTCACGGTTGCCCTTTATCAGTCAACATTCAATCCCATAAAACAAATGAAATAGACAGGTCTATCCAGATGATAGCTGTCTATTTTTGTTTGCCAAGAGACTAATCTAGCATTGAGCAATTCTGATATGATAGAACCAACCTAACATCTGTAGGTCTTCTATGATGTAACACTAACGCTTTTCTGTTTACGTGCTATAGCAACTATGGCCATGGTGGCGAAGACTGCAAACAAGCCCCATAATTGTAACCATTTAGGCATTACCGCCGACCAACCTGCTCCTAATTGATTTAACTCGAGCATCCCCATAATCGCTGGAACAGCTGGGATAACTTGAGATGCTAATACTAATGGTTCTGGAATTAATGCAATCGGCCACACAAAACCTGACACAAATAAAATCGGCATAGACACCAGTAAATACAATTGGGTAGGTAATTCCCGACGATTAAATAAACTACTGAGATAAATACCTAGCGATCCTGTGGCTAATAAAAAGGGCAACATAAATAATCCGACCTCAACCACCGTTGCAACCACGCTCACTTTGTACCAATAGAAACAAAAGCCTAAATAAAAACTACTAAATAGTGCGTAAATCATCATAAACACACTTAACCGTGCAAGCACCAAGGTTACTGGACGTACTTGCTGCCAATAACCGGATTTGCGCCATTGGCCTGCGCCCAAAATACCGGTGCCAATTAATAACGTTTGATGCAGAATTAATAAGAATAATCCCGGCACCACATATGGTGTGTAGCCTAAACTGGGGTTAAACGCTGGAACTGAATTAATATTGACAGAATTAACCGCTTGCAGGGCAAGTTGGGGATTTTGACCGCGAGCCAACAAACCAATTAACTGCACTTGTTTACTTGCATCTATGCCTGCTGACACTAAGCCTTCAGCTACGGCAGAATAAATCAGAAAGTAACTCGCATCGCCGCCGTAACTTAATGTTGCGCCCTTACCTAGCAATAAATCGCGTCTAAAGTTAGCCGGAATAACCAATAACCCATGTGCTTTACCTTGATCGATCCACGTTTGTGCTTGATCAATACTGTTTACATTAGCGAGTATTTTTATCTTAGCACTGGCATCTGCGTGGCGAGTCACCAGCCTACTGAGTGACGAATTATCATGATCAACCACCACGACCTGTTGCTCTGTCGGCACCTGATTCAAATACGGTAACGGATACAGAACCGAGTAAAATAACACTCCACCAAATAGCGTCATCACAATCGCTTTGTCAGCCAATATAGCTTTGCATTCTGCTACGATTAATTGCCAGAAGTTCATCGGTTGACCTCCAGATTAACCGGGAGACTAATTTGACCCTGTGGCGGTATTTTCTGCGCCTGACGCCCCAGCACATAAAGCAAAGGCAATAACAGTAAAAAGCCCCAATAAGAACTGATTTGAGTCAATACTTGCGGCAAGCCAACACCATAGCTGACGACGCTGACATGAGAGTCGATATAGTGACTCGATGGCATCACCAACCGCCACCATTTAGCCAATATGGGCATATCGTTTACCGGGAAGGTTATCCCCATAAACGCAAATGCTGGAGCAAATAATGCGGTACAGAAACTGACCGTGCGAGCACTGTCACGCATAATCATAAAAATAACCAACACTAACAACCACAATGCCATGAGCATGAATGCCTGAGCCAATAGCAATAACCATAATGAACCCGACACGGGCAAAGCTAAATAGTGGTATAACCACACTAAAATAAAGCCACTATGAACGAGCATTATCGGGCTATAAAATAACACTTTAACCCACACCTTTGGCCAAATATTTCGGGCTAAATAATAGCGTTCACCTTGAGGAATAAGCTCAGCATTAACACTATTAACAAAAACCAACATCGACAGTAATTGCCATAATGCAATCAATATCGGCGGGACTAAAAAGCCAACATAGTTATTATTTCGGTTAAATAACGCCGTCGTTTGGTTACTAATAGGCGTTAAGCTCACATCAACGGTGGCTTTATTTGCGCCTTTAAGTAATAGGCTCACCTCGCCAATTTGCGTTAACCCCTCTGCAAGGCTGAGTTGTAACTGGCTGGATAATAACTTTCCCACTAACAAAAATTGGCTGTTATAGCGAATATCAATTGTGGGTTGTTTTGATGTGAGTAAATCTTTTCTGAGCTGGTAAGGTAAAATAACTAGCCCGTATACTTGCGCTTGACGCATAGCTTCAATCGCCGCAGCTTCATTGGCAAATGAGCGGGGGGCAATCACGGCATTAGCCGATAATTGCCTTGTTAGCATGCGGCTAATTTGACTGTTATCTAAATCAACTACGGCAACGGGGAGCTGCCTTGGCAAGCCCACACTGAATAACCACCAAAGTGCGAGCACGCCAATTAGCGGAATATAGCTAACCAAAGCCAGTTGCCATGGTGAATGCCACAACGCTTTACATTCACGCCTGAATAAATGCCTCATCAGCAAGCCTTATTAATGTTCGGCAAGCTTATCGGCACGAAACAACACCGACATTCCAACTCGCAAGTCGGCAATTTTTTGCTTAGGTGTCAGTTCAACTTCGAAGGTACGCATATCAAAGTCGTGGCCGCTCTCGGTCGAGCGCCAAGTAGCAAAGTTACCCATGACACTAACGTGTGACACGGTAAATTCGACTTGCTGCTGTAATGCTGGAATATCTAACATGACGGTTTGATCTTGCTTAAATTGCAACAATTGATCTTCTCGAACTTGCAACACAGCCCACGCATCACTCATATCAATAATGCTCACCACCGGAAAACCACTCGGCGCAAGCTCACCAGCTTGTAATAATACTTCACTCACCTCAGCTTTTTTAGGTGAGCGCATTTGGCTGTCGGCTAAAATGGCATTCACCTCGTTAACCGCGCCTTCTGCCATACGAGTTTTACCTGCTGCTGCGGCTTTAGTTTCAACCCGGGCGCCTTCATTAGTCATTTGATACATAGCATAAGCTGCTTGCTCGGTATATTTAGCGGCTTGCCATTGGGTATAAGCTTCATCGCGTTTTTGCCGTGCAACAACACCTTCATCAAATAAGTTTTCAATTCGTTGATAAGTTTTTAGGCTCAGTTCGGTCGCAGCTTTCGCTTTTAACCATTGCTCTTTAGCCGCGGTAACTTGTTGCTGCCTTGCACCGTTATTAGCTTGTTGTTGCATAGCGGTTGCCGCTTCAAGACCGCCTTGGGCCTGCAATAGCTTGGCATCTAATTCTGGGCTGCTGATAGCAAACAGAATATCATCCACGTTGACTTGATCGCCTTTGCGAACTAAAACTTGTTCAACTCGGCCAGAAACTTTAGACGAGATATTATATTCACGAGCTTCTATTTGCCCTTGTAACACTGTTGGCTGAGGCGTAAAAGCCAGCTTTACGCCGTATCCTAGTAGTAATATAACTAGCACAAATGCGACCACTGCAATGATCTTGTTAGCCCGCATAAGCAGCCCCTTGAAGTTGAGTTCGGTTGATAAATTCATCTACTTGACCACTAATGGCCATCACTTTGGCGTAGGCTTGCATATAGCGATATTTAGCCCCTAATTGCTGAGTTTTAACCGCAGTTAAGCTTAGTTCAGCATCGATTCTATCAATTGAAGTGGATAATCCTTGGTTAAAGGACAATTCTCGTAAACGTAAATTTTCGGTCGCTAATGCTAATGACACATCCAGTGCATCCGCTTCTTCTTTAGCTTGCAGCATCTGCCGATAACTCTGATCAATCAGCAAACTTAAATCTTGTTTGGTTTGAGCTTTGGTATAACGCGCTTGCAGTAAAGCACTTTGCGCCGCTTGCACTTTTCCACTGCGGCCATCACGGCTAATAAGCGGTATGCTCATACCAACACCTACCATCCAGTCGGGCTCCACTTGAGAAAATAAGCTGTCATCTTCATATAAGGTGTAATTGCCATATAAATACACTGTGGGGTAGTAACTGCCCTTTTCTAAGTCGACTAAACCATTGGCTTGGGCTTCTTTAGCTTCGAGTAGTTTTAACGCCGGATGCTGAGTTAATGTCAGCTGGCTAAGACGTGGCAATGAAGGTTGTTGTTCGAGTAAAAACAGTGCCGAAATAGGATCGACCGACGGTATGTGTAACATCCTTGCTAAAGCAATTTCGGTCATTTCGTATTGACGCTTGGTTTTACCCCAGTTTACTTTGGCATTTTCTAACGCGACTTGGGCATTTAAGCGTTCAACTTTGGCGATTTGCCCTTGTTGCTCTAATTTTTGCGCATGATTGACATGCAAGGTTAACGAGTCCACCAGCTGCTTTTGGGTATCGACTAAAGTTTTTGTCACCGACACGGCATAGTAGCGATCAACTAGCTGAAGAAATAACTCACGCCGAGCTAGGGCAAATTCTTGTTCTCTCTCTGAAACTTGGGCAGCATGTATTCCTTGGGCTGCAGTAATTTTACCGCCGGTATAAATGGGCCACATGGCTTGTAAGCTGGCACGAAATACATCTTGTTCAGTAAAAGGAGTGACAAAGAGAGAACCTGGAATACTCGCTAGAGCACTGCCAAGCGCCGGTGGCAATGTACTGCTATCAAGCACCGCAAGTGGGTTTAAATCTCGTAAATCAAGTTCGATAGGTTTTTCGAGGCGAGTATAGCTGCCAGCAATATTAAGCGATGGGTAATTTAACGCATCGCCTGCATCTTCTTCCGCTTTGGCGCGGTTGACTAGCTGAGCTTTAGCTTGAAGCTGATCACTCACTTGCGCCAATTGCTGCCAAGCATGACTAAAGGTGACAGGTTCAGCAAAGACACTAAGATGGACAAATAAAACACTGAAACACAGCGCAAATTTCACTCGTTTGCGACAATATGTACTGATATGACGTTGTGCAAACATAAACACCCCTAGAGTTAACACTCTAATTTTTGAAGGATAATAACGTAGTTCCGTTATTATCACAGTCGCTAGATCATAAAGTGAATATTCACTTACTTACATAAGCTTGTGAATGCAGTTTAGATCACAATAACTCACTGAGCATAAACACTCAGTGAGTTGCCAACACAATGAAGGGGGTTGTTAAGCGGTGCCACCAACCGTTAGACGATCAATTTTTAGAGTAGGCTGGCCAACACCAACGGGCACGCTTTGTCCGTCTTTACCGCACACGCCAACGCCTTTATCTAAGGCTAAGTCATTACCGACCATTGAAATCAGCCCCATGGCTTCAGGGCCATTACCAATTAAGGTCGCGCCTTTAATTGCCTGAGTCACTTCACCGTCTTCAATCAAATAGGCTTCGGAAGCAGAGAACACAAACTTACCAGACGTAATATCGACCTGTCCGCCACCAAAGTTAGGCGCATAAATGCCTTTTTTAACTGACTTAATAATGTCGGCAGGGTTTGACTCACCTGCATTCATATAAGTGTTGGTCATGCGCGGCATAGGTAAATGTGCATAAGATTCACGGCGACCGTTACCTGTAGGTTCTTGCCCCATTAAGCGGGCATTTAACTTATCTTGCATGTAACCTTTTAATATACCGTTTTCAATTAAGGTGGTTTTTTGACTTGGCACGCCTTCATCATCGATGCTTAATGAACCGCGACGATTTTCCAGGGTACCGTCATCCACGATGGTCACTAAAGTAGACGCCACTTGCTGGCCCATTTTACCGCTAAATGCACTGCTGCCTTTACGGTTAAAGTCACCCTCTAAACCGTGACCAACTGCTTCATGCAGTAAAACACCAGGCCACCCATTACCTAATACTACGGTCATTTCACCGGCTGGCGCATCAATAGCATTGACATTAACTTGTGCTTGGCGCACTGCTTCGCGGGCAAACTCAAAACTCTGCGGTAAGCCAGCTTCATCGGTGGCCAAAAAGGCGCTGTAATCGTGACGACCGCCGCCACCTGCACTACCACGTTCGCGCTTACCTTTGTCTTCTAAGATAACACTACAGTTAAAGCGCACTAATGGACGAATATCAGCCGCTAATGTTCCGTCACTGGCGGCAATCAATATTTCTTCATGCACGCCAGATAAACTCACGACTACCTGAATAATTCGGCTGTCGAGGCTACGAATATAAGCATCGGCTTGCTTTAACAAATCGATTTTCTTCACTTCGTCCATAGCAGCAATGGGATCGGCACTGTCATACAATTTATGGGCTGTTTGACGTTTAAAAGCTTGTACTTTATGTTGCTCACCAGCACTGGCGATACCGCGGGCAGCTTTTGCTGCTGCATCTAAAGCTGCTGGGGTAATTTCGTCAGCATAAGCAAAACCAGTTTTTTCGCCAGTAATGGCGCGCACACCCACTCCGCGCTCAATATGAAAGCTGCCTTCTTTTACAATGCCATCTTCTAATACCCAAGACTCATGGCGACAAGCTTGGAAATACAGGTCTGAAAAATCGATATTGTGTTGATGAATGGTATTTAAGTAACCTTGCAGTCCATCTAAGGTTAATCCATCTTGCAATAAACTCTGCTCTACTTGGGTTAAAAATGGCATTAAAACTCTCTTTTTTAATTGGTAACGCGTACTGCGAATTTAGTTTCTGTCAGGCTCGTTCAGTGTTATTTC
>NZ_PJAP01000257.1:0-8767 GCF_002836795.1 Shewanella sp. 11B5
ATTCAGAGGGCTTTAGTGTATATTTTAACTGAATTGAGTTGCTCGACTTTATGATTAATTTAGCAGCTGAATGAGCTGCATACTTACAGACCCTCTCAAACTTCATAACGCTAAGGCAGCCTCTTTTTGGGTAACTTAACGTTTGTTGAATCGCTTATTATCCCAATATTTAAGCATTCTAGTTTTCTTGTAAAATAACCTGCTTCAAGGTGTTAATGTGTCTTGCTAGCCAATAGGCCTATTTTATAAATAGATAGATTGAATTGGTTTATTCCATTCGGTATCTCAGTGAGAGGTTATACCGAGGATCGGTTGGGACTATACCTGACCTGAGCGAATTTCTTGAAGTAAATTAGCCCAACTTATTACCCCAACCACTTTTTGATTCGTGCCTCGATAGATATACACTTCGCCGGAGCGTTTCGCGACCAGTGCCTCATAGGCTTCATTAAGGTGGCAGTGTCAGGTAACCCCGGCATAGGAAGACGTGATAGCGTGGTCGAATCTTCAAAGGACTGCATTTCAAGGCGCAGCATTTCAATTTCTCCCTCAGCATTACGCACTAGTACTGGGCGACCGGCTGCCCGTTTTAGTACTTCAAGTAGCAGTTCATCATCATCATTCACAATGACAAATCGCTTATCCATTAACACTCTAACACCTTTCTTTTGCAACCCTTGATTAAGCGGAGCGACTTTGTAACCAAGCCCCATAATATCTAGTTGTTTTAGCAAGATAGAGTTAGTGTTAAATCCTTGATACGCGACCAAAAATGCTGGAATGGTGACAAACATGGCCGGTAAAATAATCGAAGCATCGTTGGTTAATTCAAGAAGTGCAACTAATGCTGCTAGGGGGGCACTCAGGCAAACCCCCATCATCGCCGTCATCCCAATCACGGTATATAGCCCAACATAAGGCGCAATTGACGGAAATATTATGCTACTGACTAGAGCTAGAATTGCTCCGATTAATGCGCCAATACCATAGAGAGGGCCGATGAGTCCGCCTGGTACGCCAAAGCCAATAGCCGCAATGGTCGCCAACATTTTTGCTAATAACAGCGCGATTAAAAACAGTAAACTAGGATGCTCACTAATGGCTTCATTAATGGCGAAATCGCCTGAGCCTAATGCCTGTGGCATGACTAAACCAACTAGCGTTGTGACTACAGCAGCAATGAGCAGTCGATAAATTAATGGCCAGTGCTGGCCTGTCGCAGTAACTTTCATCAGTGAAAAATTAAATAGGGCAGCGACACATCCCAGCGCAAGCCCGCCAATGAGTAAAATAGGATAATGATCGAGCGGAATATGGATCACATTGATCAAATCGTATTCGTGAATATTACCAAACACAAGTTGGCTTGATACCGCGCCGCAAATGGCAGATAGCATGATAGGGAAGAAGTAATGAATTTTGTACTCTCGTACAATGACTTCAAACACAAACAAAACCGCAGCAAGTGGCGCGTTAAAGGTGGCGGCAATACCGGCGGCAATACCGCTAGCACACATAATGCGTACGCTATTGTCTGGTAATGAAAACTTCTCAGCCATAACACTGGCGCTCACTGCGCCTAAGTGAATCGCAGGGCCTTCTTTTCCGACTGAGAAATTGGTCATCAGCGCGATTAATGCTTGGAAAAACTGTCCAGCAGCTGATTGAAGCGGTACCTTACCGTAGTGCAATTTAAATCGATGCAATACATAAGCAATGCCCATGCGCCGGTATCGCTTTGATCCCAACAATGACAGCAACCAAATAAGCAATGCGCCAATTAAAGGTAAGTAGGATCGCCAATCGCTTAAGGTTGAGCTAAAGCTCATGGAATCTGCATGTAGGTATTGTTCTGCCCACACCAAGCTTAACCGGAATAAGATGATCACTAGTGAGGCAATGATGGCAAACAACAGTGCGAGTGCACAAAGTTGCACACTAATTTTAGCCTGAGATAACTTATCTCTAAATTCGTTACGTAGATATTTGCGCGTAGCTCTTTTGGCGTGAATAATAGCGGCTTTATTTATCTTAAATTGCACGGTTTGACTCTAAGGTCTGTGGATATTTTAGGGTTGTCTTTGGCAGTTGTTTATTGATTGGCCGATAACGCGTATGTGTCATGTTATTACTCTCCATCAATTTGCACTAACGCCCTTTAACAAGTCAAAGTACGGCTTGAACATGTCTGTTTTAGCTTTTTACGTTGGGTGGTAAAGCTTCATTTGGCAAGCGAATTATTATCATTAGCACCTTATTTACAATGCATAGGATTTGAACAAGATGTTAAGCTCTACAGAAAAATAAGCACTACGCAAATAAGCTTCATCAAGCATACTGTATTTTATTAAAAGGTTGTAACGTAATGTTAAATTATCACCGCTGGTTAGACAGACTGCAAGTTTTAGAACGTAATAACCGGACATCAAGCATATACTTAATAGGATTAATGGTCGTGTGTTTTTTACTCGGCGCAATAAGTTTTAACCTATGGCTTTCATTTGCACCAGAGGCTACACCTAATAGCGCCAGTGGTAAGCGTAAATTATTGCAAGAACTCGAGACGCAAGCGCAAGCGCTTGCAAGTCGAAATTTAGCGTTAAGTATTGCTGATAATGCCAATAAAGAAATGCAAGAAATGTTTAGTCAGCAATTATCTGAACAGAAAGCGTTAGAAAAAGAATTAGCATTTTATCGCAGTGTTATGGTTACCGATGCTGATGTTGAAGGGGTGGCAATTCATGGGGTGGAATTATCTCAAGGTGTAGCTTCCGAGCAATATCAGTTACGATTAATCTTAACCCAGTTGCAAAAACGCAAAGTGAAAGTGAAAACCAACGCCACTGTATTGTTGCTCGGCACACTAAATGGCGGGCCAGCTGAACTGTCTTTGAGCGAGTTAATTAATAAAAAGCTGGAATTTGAGTTCAATTACTTTCAAATTATGGACAGCGATTTTGTGCTGCCAAGTGGTTTTAATTTACAACGAATTATGGTCAAAGTGAAGGTCGCTGCGAGTCGTGGGATAAAAGGCGGTGAGATTGAACAAGTGTTTAATGTGCCAGAGCTATTGATGGGTGAAAAAGAACTGCGGGTAATACTTGAACAAAATAGTCAGGTAAAGGATAATTCTCAGTAGAAACCGAAGTAAGAGGTAGTAATGACTGAACAAGTTGATGCAACAATGCCGATCCAATTTACCGATGCGGCGGCGATAAAAGTAAAAGGTCTGTTAGAAGAAGAACAGAATCCTGAATTAAAGCTACGTGTATATGTAACAGGTGGCGGTTGCTCTGGTTTTCAGTATGGCTTTACATTCGATGAAAAAGTCAACGAAGGTGATTTCACCATTGAAAAGCAAGGTGTGCAGTTGGTTGTTGATCCAATGAGTCTTCAGTACCTTGTTGGTGGTGAAGTGGATTATACATCGGGTCTTGAAGGTTCACGCTTTTTTGTTAAAAACCCTAATGCGACCACGACATGTGGCTGCGGGGCTAGTTTCTCAGTGTAATGCGTTTCACTGCAGCAATAAACCACGCTATAGACGAGATTACTCTCTCACTTTAGAATGGATTTATATAATAAAAAGCCGTCTTTCGACGGTTTTTTTGATTTCTGGACAACATCTTTGAATAATACAATCGATGAGATGATTAGCTACTCATAATGTTGAGGTTCATCCGCGGTTTAAACCACGCTTTCACTTTGGCATTAAAGCTAATCCACACTTGTATAATACCTAGGGTAATCAGCACTGAGTATATAAGCCAATCAGGCACTACGGCTTGAAATAAACCAAAATCAAATGTCGTTGGTCCGGCAACCAAATTATCAGGGTCATACATTATAATCGGTAGCAGGCTATACAACAGCAGTTGCAAGAGACAGTAAACCCGCAGTAGATATAAGCCCGCTTTTTGGCGACCGATAATTGCTAATACCATCATCAAGGTCAAAATGCATAACATTGCACTTAACTCTGATAGTGAACTGGCGGCCATTAATCCACTGATGGACGATAATGTATAGATAACCATTAAGCCAATAAGTCGTTTAGGTAAACGTGGTTTGACGGTTACCTTATCTACTTCGTTTGATTCAGAGCTGATTATTGTCATAACACATTAATGCTTTTGTTGTTTCTTTGGTGAAATGCGTTCGTTCATTTCAAACGGCGGCACAACGACACCTAAGTCTTCTTGTACTGGGAACACTGCAATAAATAAATCATCATCTTCCATGCCGCTCACCCAACGTTCTTGAAACTCGTCTAGTGGAATAGCTAATGGTTCACAGTCTTTCCATTCATCAACAGCCCAAAGTGCAGCCGTTTCTTCAGATGGCCACATTGGAATACAATCTTCATCTTCAGTGGTTAACATTACGCAACCATCTTGATCTTGAAGTGTCCAAATGATTTTTTCTGATTTAATTTGTTCAACCATATAATCGTAACGGCCTTCTGGCGTTAAATTCATCAGTTCAGACACACTTTTGGTTTTGTTGCTCATATTGACTCTCATCTTAAGTTACGGCTTTGCCCAATTTCAAACGATTAGGCAAATTTGTGGGCATCATAACATTGAGGCCACAATTGCAAAAGTAAACCGCACATATTGGTGTATTTATCTTGCTTTAAAGCGGCCACCTAATATAGCAGTGCGTGACGCACCCGTGACGGCCGGTAAGTTGGCGGGTAAATCATGGTGATAACGCATTGCTAACCATGCAAAAGCAATCCCTTCAACCCATTTAGCATCAACACCTAAAGCGCTGGTAGTATCGACTTTATAGCCGGGAACCAAAGTGGCTAGTCGCTGCATTAAGGTTTTATTTAACGCGCCACCGCCGCAAACAAACAGTTCCCCATTGGGTGACAATTTATTAATGTCATTGGCAATACTATGACAAGTAAGGTCAAGTAATGTGGATTGAATATCTTGTTGATCTAAATGACTATAGTCAGCGAGTTGTTGCTCAAGCCAAGCTCGATTAAATAGCTCTCGGCCAGTGCTTTTGGGGTAGGCTAGTGAAAAATAAGAGTGAGATAATAACTGCTTGAGTAAGTCTGGATGAGTAGTACCAGAATCTGCCCAAGCACCATCTTTATCAAAAGGTTGGTTTAAATTTTGTTGAATAAAGGCATCGATTAAGTTGTTACCTGGGCCTGTATCAAAACCTAACACTTGTTCACTATTACCGGGTAAATAAGTGATATTGGCAATGCCGCCAATGTTTAAAATAACTCTTGAGTGGCCAGGTTGAGCAAACACTTGTTGATGAAATGCCGGAACTAACGGTGCGCCTTGGCCACCAAGGGCGATATCTTTACGTCTAAAATCAGCAATAACATCGATATTGGTTTCAATGGCAATGGTGTTTGGGTCGCCAATTTGCAAGGTAAAGCCCATTTCTAAATTGGGCATGTGACGCACGGTTTGTCCATGAGAACCAATCGCGATAACCTCCGTGGCAGTCACTGTTGTTTTCGCTAATAAGTGATTAACGGCTTGAGCAAACAATTTGCCGACACTGCGGTCGAGCCTACCTAAGCGATTTATTTCATCTGTCTCGGGTTGACATAAACGCTGTAAACCTTTTAATAAATGCGCAGGAATAGCTTCTGTATGGCTGGCGATTAGCACGGGGTGTTCGGCCGAAAAATCAACCAACACCGCATCCACACCATCCATGCTTGTGCCTGACATTAGACCGATAAAATATTCTGGCTTAGACATGAAGTGACTCTCTGTAAGCAGCAATTAAACCGTTTATTAATTACTTGCCAATTGCTGTTGTTGATTTGATTTTAGTTTTGTCATCAATTGCTTGCTGAGTGCAGCGAATTTGTTCTTCTCTCTGCGATCAATTGGCATTGATTTAGGTAAATCGATAGTTCGTGGATTGCGATGAACCCCATTTACAATAAATTCATAATGTAAATGAGCGCCAGTGACTCGGCCTGTTTTACCCAGAGTACCGATTATTTGGCCTTGTTTAACCGTTTCACCACGATTTACTTTGCGCTTAGTTAAATGTAAATACTTAGTGGTGTAGGTTTCGTTGTGCTTAATGAAGACATAGTTGCCATTAAACTGGTTATAACCAGCCTCAACCACTTTACCTTTACCAGCCGCTTTAATCGGCGTGCCAATGGCGGCGACATAATCAACACCGCGGTGGGCTTTAATTTGCCCTGTTACTGGGTGCAAGCGACGCGGGTTAAAGTTAGAACTGACATATTTAAAGTCTACTGGCGAACGTAAAAAGGCTTTACGCATGCTACTGCCATTCTCTGAATAGTATTCACCGTCGGTATAACGTACTGCGGTGTAACGTTCCCCTTGGTTAATAAACTCTGCCGCGAGAATATTGCCATTACGTAAAAATTGACCGTCGGCGTATTCTTGTTCAAATAACAACGAAAAGTGATCGCCTTTGCGAATATCGAGGGCAAAGTCGACATCCCAACCAAAAATATTGGCCAACTCCATAATGTGGTTACCAGACAAGCCTGCATCGGCAGCGGCATTCCAAAAGTTGCTTTTAATATTGGCGCTAATAAACGAGGTGCGATTAACGACTTCTTTAGTGTTCACCGTTTCTTTGTATTGTTCATTATGTTGACTGATAATTAAGGTCGACACTTTATCCATGCGGTAGGTTAATTCTTGTAATTCACCTTGGGCATTTTTGCTGATGGCGATTTCTTCGCCCGGCATAATTTTTAGCAGATTCTTTTTCGCTAAGGGTAATTGGGTAATGTCATAGACATCTTTAGCGCTGAGTCCTGCACGGCTAAATAAGCCGCCTAAGGTATCGCCTTTAGCGACTTCATAGTATTCAACACTATAATCATCGTTAGCCGCTTGTTGTTTTATTTTGGCTTTTTGAGTGGCAACTTGCTGATCGAGATCATTAATCATGCCATCGATATCAGAAGTACTGGTTTGCAACATGGCAAGATGTTGGGAAAATGCTTCATCGTCAGGAGTTTCGCCACTGCTTACTTCTTCGCTATTATCACTTGATACAAGGGCATCATTTGATATGAAATCAGTCGATTCATCATCAACGATACGGTCATTATGACTCGGTGCAGTTGGGGTGCGAAAGGCTAAGGGAATAGCATAACGTTCATTGGTTTCTATATCTGATTTGTCAGCAGATTGACTTACCAATCGGGTTTGTTTAGATGCTTGAGCGTCTTCCGATGGAAACATCAGAATAATTGTCGTTAGAATCACCAGTAAAGATAATGTGATTTGATGTGCTTTTGGCAGCAATGTGAATAAAGTAAGAAGCTTTGCCATTGACTCTGTTACCAATTTCTCTCTTTCGTTATTATCCGCTAAGTGTACACTCTTTCATTTGCTGTGGCTAACAAGTAACATAGACCTCTTTATTTTTTGTGCAAGCCCTGGGAGTTGCAGTAGAGATGGCGAATTTAGATCAAGTATTGGCAGAGATTAAGCGCGGTACCGATGAGATATTACTTGAAGCGGATTTGCTTGAGAAACTGAAAGAAGGGCGTCCATTACGCATCAAGTTAGGTGCAGATCCTACCGCTCCAGATATTCATTTAGGTCACACGGTCATCTTGAATAAAATGCGTACTTTTCAAGAGCTTGGTCACGAAGTGATTTTTTTGATTGGTGACTTTACCGGTATGGTCGGTGATCCTAGTGGTAAAAACAGCACCCGTCCGCCACTGACTCGTGAACAAGTGCTTGCTAACGCAGAAACCTATAAAGAGCAGGTCTATAAAATTTTAGACCCAGCAAAAACCCGCATCGAATTTAATTCTAGCTGGTTAGAGCCATTAGGCGCTGCTGGCATGATCCGCTTAGCATCACAGCAAACCGTTGCCCGAATGATGGAGCGCGACGACTTTAAAAAGCGTTATGCATCAGGTCAATCTATTGCGATCCATGAATTTATGTACCCTTTATTACAAGGTTACGATTCAGTTGCATTGAAAGCCGATGTTGAATTAGGCGGAACAGATCAAAAGTTTAACCTGCTTATGGGCCGTGAACTGCAAAAATCTGAAGGCCAAAAGCCGCAGACTGTCATCATGATGCCATTGCTTGAAGGGTTAGATGGCGTTAAGAAAATGTCTAAATCGGCGCATAATTATATTGGTGTGAGCGAGCCTGCCAACGAAATGTTTGGCAAACTGATGTCGATTTCTGATGACTTAATGTGGCGTTATCTTGAACTGTTGTCATTCCGTCCGTTAACTGAATTAGCCCAATTCAAGTTAGACGTTGAAAATGGCACAAACCCACGCGACATCAAGATTTTGTTAGCCAAAGAAATCATTGCTCGTTTTCATGATGAAGAGCAAGCACAAGCGGCACATCAAGCTTTTATCGACCGTTTTCAAAAAGGTGCCATCCCTGATGACATCGAAGAAGTGGTATTAGAAGCGGGCGAAGGCATAGCAATTGCTAACTTACTTAAAGATGCAGGCCTTGTGGGTTCAACCTCTGACGGTATGCGTATGATTAAGCAAGGCGCAGTTAAAATGGATGGCGAGAAGATTGAAGACAGTCGCCAAATTTTTAATGCAGGTCTTGAAGCGGTATTCCAAGTGGGTAAACGCAAATTTGCTAAAGTGATTTTAAAGTAATCACGAATGTTAACGAATAAAAAACGGCTTATCACTAAGCCGTTTTTTTATGTCTGATACATGGTCAATCGATGATTAATTGATGCGGGCAACATTACTGAGATTCAAGTTGGTCAGACATGGTCTGGTAAT
>NZ_PJAP01001116.1:0-2235 GCF_002836795.1 Shewanella sp. 11B5
CAACACAAAAATTAATGGTCAACGGTAAGGACTTTACCCTTGATGCCGATCCTAATATGCCAGTGCTATGGGCTTTGCGCGACATACTGGGTTTAACAGGTACAAAGTTTGGTTGTGGTGCAGGACTCTGCGGCGCTTGTACTATTCATGTTGATGGCAGCCCAATGCGTGGTTGTTTGACCAGCCTTAAGCAAGTACAGGGCAAACAAGTGACAACCATTGAAGGTCTTGAAGCGCAAAAATTGAAAGACGCTTGGCTTGAACATAATGTGCCGCAATGTGGTTACTGTCAGGCGGGGCAATTAATGTCTGCTGCTGCGTTATTAAAAACCACAGCTAAACCAACAGAGACGCAAATTGACGATGCAATGTCGGGCAATATTTGTCGTTGTGGAACTTACCCGCGTATTAAAGCGGCGATCAAATCAGCTTCGGAGGCGTAATCATGACGACATTTACCGCAGTTGAAAACATTAGTCGCCGTAACGTGCTTAAACTCTTTGGTGCTGTGGGCGGTGGTTTAGCCCTTGGTGGCACAAGTTTAGTGTGGAGCCCAATGGCACTGGCACAAGACAAACAAGCATTGATGAATTTATTTGTCGCCATCGGTGAAGACAACAAAGTGTATTTAACCTGCCATCGTTCAGAAATGGGCCAAGGTATTCGCACCGGTATTCCGCAAGTCTTAGCCGATGAATTAGAAGCCGATTGGGATAAAGTTGTAGTCGTGCAGGGGCTAGCGGATAAACGCTATGGTAGCCAAAACACCGATGGTAGCCGCAGTATCCGTAAGCATTATCATCGTATGCGTCAAATGGGCGCAACAGCACGTACCATGCTTGAACAAGCCGCTGCTGATAAATGGAAAGTACCCGTTACTGAGGTATATGCCAAGGCGCACAAAGTACACCATAAAGGCAGTAATAAAAGCTTATCTTATGGTGAGCTTGCATTAGCGGCATCAAAACTGACTATGCCAGAGCTGGACAAGGTTACGTTAAAGCCTGAAAGCGAATTTGTTCATATTGGCAAGTCTCATACTATTGTCGATATGGATGCGATGCTAACGGGCAAAGCAATATACGGATATGACATTAAGCTTGATGGAATGTTGTATGCCAGTATCACTCGCCCGCCAGTGTTAGGCAGTGATGTGGTTAGTGTTGATGATGCTAAAGCTCGTAAAATTGCTGGTGTGGTCGATATTATTACCTTACCAGTACCAAAAGGTGCGCCGTTATTTCAGGCTCTAGGCGGCGTAGCGGTTATTGCCACCAACAGCTGGAGTGCCATTGAAGCCCGTAAAGCATTAGCGATTACATGGTCAGAGTCGGTAAACGACAGTCATGACTCTGATGTGTATCTTAAAGGTTTGGTTGAGCGCGTTAAGCTGCCAGGTAAAGTGATCCGTCAGTTGGGCACTTCAGTAACGGACTGGCCAGCAGAACACACCTTGAGTGCCGTTTATACGGTTCCTTATCTTACCCATGCGATGATGGAACCACCGGTGGCGACAGCAAATGTGACCGCAGATGGCTGTGAGTTGTGGGCATCAAGCCAAACGCCGCAAAGTACCCAACAAAATGTTGCAGGTGCATTAGGGCTTAAAGAAGAGCAAGTCAAAGTCAATGTCACCTTATTAGGCGGTGGTTTTGGTCGTAAATCAAAACCAGATTTTAGTGTTGAAGCCGCTATTTTGTCGCAAAAGCTTAATAAGCCGGTCAAGGTATGTTGGAGCCGAGAAGATGAGATTCAAAATGGCTATTACCATGCTATTAGTGCGCAAATGTATCAGGCTAAAATTGATGGCAACAGCATGCCTACAGCGTTGCTAGCCAGAACAGGGTTCCCTTCAATTAGCTCAACCTTTGCAGAAGGTGTTGAATATCCTTCTGATGGTGAATTAGATTTAGGCTTTAGCGACGTGCCGTTAGCCCTTGAAAGCATTCAACTCGAGTCAGTTAAGGCTAAAGCACATACCCGTATCGGTTGGATGCGCTCAGTATGTAACATTCAACACGCCTTTGGTATTGGTAGCTTTGTTGACGAACTGGCAGTAAAAACCAATAAGCCATGTGTACAAATGTGGCGTGAATTACTGGGTAAACCACGGATAGAAAACTTTGAAAACCAAGGTTTCAAATACGGTAACTATGGTGAAGAGCTAGCTGATCATCCTGTTGATGTGGGCCGTTATCTCAAGGTGCTCGATACATTAGAAGCTGCATTAGCTAA
>NZ_PJAP01001117.1:0-2234 GCF_002836795.1 Shewanella sp. 11B5
ATTGAGGTCATTTCTTTAAACAACGCAGTGTCTAAATTAACGTTAAAAGTGTCACGAAAATATTTACGCGATAAACGCCCCGAAAACATTCCTAATAAAAAGCGATATTGCATCACTTCTTTTAATTGATATTTTTTCTGTTGCTCAACCGCCATACGGCCTTCGGCAATACGTTGTTGGTATTTTTTCAGTGAAAAGGTATTCACATATAGCGTGTCATTTAAAAAGCTAAATGAGCCAGAACCTACACCGAGGTATTCATCATAATCAATAACATACTCATCAAAACCTTCGTCATTGGTTTTACCAAACGCCCAAGCTGATAATTGGGTATATTGTCCGGTTAAAGTATTTAAAATTTGGCGATACTGATCCATCATTTCGCCCTGAGGGGCCGCTAACGTACCTTTAACACTCTTACGAGTTTGATGGGTGATCATCAATGGATAAGTGGTAATTTGGCGCGGGTCGAGTTTAGACGCCATATCCAGATCGGACTGGATAATCTCATCCGTTTGACCACGGAAACCGAAAATGAGGTCGACATTGATGATCGGAAACAATTCTTTTGCCGCCATAATGCGGTCAAAGGTTTGTTGGCCAGAGCCAAACTTGTCTAAGCGATCGGTCATTTTTAAAATGCCATCGTCAAAGCTTTGTACCCCAATCGACATTCTGTCTACTAGGCCTTTTAATTGTTTAAATTCAGGGCTGGCTAAATGTTGTGGATCAGACTCACAAGAAACTTCTTTAATGCCAGGAAACAGATTTTTTGCATGCTCGATGGTACGAGCTAACTCGTCTTCAAGCACAGTAGTCGTGCCGCCGCCAATGTACATAGACTCAAACTCATAGCCCAAATCTTTGGCCATTTGCATCTCTTTGCGCAGCGCGACAAAGTATTCGCGTGCTTTATCTTCGCGGAATAAAAAACGGTGAAAAGTACAAAATGAGCACAAGGTATGACAAAACGGAATGTGGGCATACAACATGTACTTTTTGCCTTCAACAGGTTTAGGCATACGGTCTGTAGAAATGGTGTCTAGACGTAAATTTTTATCAACATAATACTGCATCACCCGCTCCATAGAGCTGATCATCCAATTGGGGACGGTAATATTAGATTGATAAGGTTTAATCAACTCTTGGCTGGCTGATTGAATTATTGAAGACATAAAAAATCCTAACTGAATGAGCCCTGAGAGCAAAACCATTGAATAACAAGCGCTAATAAAAGACGCATACCATAAGCAGAAAAACAAAATATCACTTTAGAGATAGCTAAAATGTGAGATAGCTAATAGATATGCAAACTAGCACGGTTATCATCGCTCATTTGTTAAGCAGATCATGTTTTAGACATTGCTGTTGAGCAATGATGAAAGGATTATCACGAGAATAAAACAATAATAAAGACAAGTAGATAACACACAGCAAGCTACACGTACAACTAAAGTCAGATACGAACACAATAAACAGCATTGGAAATATTAACTAGCGTTTATTAAAGAGTCACGAGTATGACGCATCAACCAATTTAAATGAAATCATAAACAGAGCTTGCTGATTAGGGTACACCGTTTGAATAAGCTGTTTTAACTCGACCAATGGCAAGCTTTCTTGAGTAGCATGAAACTCATTAATATCATCAAATGCTAATGGCTCAACAGCCAAAATAATGATATCGCACACCTTAATATGGTTTTCGAGCGTAAACACTTCAACCTGGCTGCCGGGCCGATAATGATTTTCGCTGGCATCACGAATGGTTATCGTCTTCAGCCCCGATGCAACTAGTGGCGTTAAAAACTCAAAAAAGGTAATTTGCGTAGGGGCAGTCATCAGTGGCAACCTTCATTAACACTATAAAGTGCCCATCAAGAGCACATTAGTTAAGCTCAAATTCGCATTATAACCTAGCGCACTCGCCAGGGCTTTGATCAAAGTAGCGTTTAAACTCACGGCTAAATTGAGCCGTACTTTCATAACCCACCTGAGTTGATACCTCTTTTACTTTTAGATTCTGCAGTTGTAATAACGCTTTGGCTTTATTGAGGCGAATCTTTTTTAAATATTGTATTGGTGATGAAGCAGTAACTTCTTTAAAGCTACGATGGAATGCCGACGGACTCATATTCACCAAGCTTGCTAGTGTGTCTACTTCAACCGACTCACCATAATGTTTATGAATGTAGTTAAGGGCTTTTTCTACCCTCGATAAACGGGTATGACTT
>NZ_PJAP01001118.1:0-2225 GCF_002836795.1 Shewanella sp. 11B5
ACAACTTGAATCGTTTTTTTAAACACCCAACTAATAAACTCATAGCTTAGAGTTTCTACTTTACGGGTAGCATGACCTGCAAACACTAACATGTGAGCTAATAGACCATTTAATTGCCCAGTAAACGTTGCATTATGCAAAGTGACATCAGATAACACCATGGCGATTTGGTCATAAAAGTTTAAACCATTGGCGATACCGCTTTGTAAGCGTGAAGCAATGCCATGACCTAGTTGACGTAATAGTGTTAATAATGCTTCGCTTAAGCGATTCATCCAAAATAAATCACGACTGACTTGATGGCTTAAACGAGCATCTAACGTTACTCTTTTGTGACTATTAAAACTGATTTTTCGTTGATATGAATTCCAGTCGCTGCTTTTCATATCCTCTATATAATATTTAACTTTGTGTTTTATTGGGTTTACAAAGCCTGAGTTATCAACTCTATATTCATAACCATTATATGGCGCATGAACGAAAGGCCAGACTGGAACCATCGGGACAGGATCGCAACCTTTGGTACAGCGGAATATATTTTCCTGCCCCAGTGCGTTTGTGTGCTTAAGAGCGAAATCAGCAAAGCCAACTTTAGGTGCGCCAATACTATATAGTTTTACATTAAGAATTTTTTGCTTTGCCCAGTCGGCAATCAAAGTCGCTATAGCTCCGCCTAAACTGTGTCCAACGCAATGGAGTGTTGCATTTGCTGGAAGCATATTTATATAAGGCAATAGCTCTTTTTTCATTGACTCAAAAACGGAATTAAAACCTGCATGTACTAACGCACCAAGTTCGGTAGAACTTGTGGAAGCGCGAGCATCGGTTGATAAATCATTTAAACTGGCAAAATTAGTCCCGCGTACTGCAATGACAATATCATCCTTATATTGTTCGCTTTGCCCTTGTCCTATTAAGGCAAACCCGGTCTGTTGGTTTCTTGCTTTTGCAACATAACCCCCAGAAGTTCCCATTACAGGTTTCGGTGATACATTAAAATTGAAGTGTTTTTCTAGATTAATGCTGACATTAATAATATTTCTTTTTAAGACTGACTGCTTTTGTACATCGTAAGCAATCGAAGATAGTTCTGCGACCATACTTGGCGTTAATTTATTCATAAAATCATCCTTGAAATTATTTTAATACACATAGAGATCTTACTCTAAAAGGTGAAGCAGGAAATTCTGAGTTTTCAAATTCATAAACTTGTTCAGCGTTAGTTAGCTCTGCTTTTAGATTGCTCATTAATCGTGAGAATGATTCTGGAGAAATAATTTCTCT
The DNA here is from genome assembly GCF_002836795.1 of Shewanella sp. 11B5. Classification (NCBI taxonomy): domain Bacteria; kingdom Pseudomonadati; phylum Pseudomonadota; class Gammaproteobacteria; order Alteromonadales; family Shewanellaceae; genus Shewanella; species Shewanella sp. 11B5. The sequence continues at coordinate 1,285 of NZ_PJAP01001118.1, forward strand.
TTGATTTGCGAACCATATAAGAAGCTCTTGATCCTGAAACTCAACAAATATAATTTGCCTTATAGCAGTTTCATGCAATATGTTTCCAGGAAGCCTAGACTTAATTGATTTTTCTGGAAACATAAACATACCTTCCGAGTTAGTTACACATTTTTCAACGGTTTCATCGTCATTATATGTGAGACTTCGGATAACTGTTTGGTTTTGCAGTGGTACATTGTTGTGTGTTATTTTCCCGCTAACTTCTGGGCATAATTCAACAGTATGTTTCTTAAGCATTCCTAGCATATTTCTGCTCCTTGCAAATAAGGGTAATGATTATAATCCCCGTATTTAATAAGTAAACTATTTGCGGGTAAAGAATAAACAATAGATTTAAAACTCCTTTCTTTATATACCCTTAATGATGTTTTTTGGCTTCTAAATAGTTAATTCTGGCGTGTTATGCATGCCAGATGATTGCTGAAGTTAGTAGAGGTTGAGCAGACGTTTCTCCCACTGACGGCCTATAAAATTTAAATCAATATAATACAAAAAATGCAGGTTTAGCGTTAGCGACACAAGTCTCCAGTCGTTAAGTTAATGGCTATATTTATTGTAATGACGATACAGTTTCACGGAAAAACGCGATGGTTTATTGCTTAGAAGTTATCGCATCAAGAAAGCCTAAATCGGCACTTTTTTTACGATGAAACAGAGACAGTTGAGTCTGTTGGCGTTTCGCGGCCATCCATTTTAGGGTCAGTTTTAACATCTCTGAAGCTCTGCATTCTCACAACTTAAATTTTAACGATTTTTTTCGCTGTAGCATTTGTTTGACAAATGATGTTGCGAGTATCTGAGGCTTTTTTCTCCATTTGTACTTGCTCGAGACGGTTTACTCCGTTTAGTTTTATCATCTGTTGCTGTTATTTTTTCGTTTTTTGCTTTTTATTAGGCAT
>NZ_PJAP01001119.1:0-2221 GCF_002836795.1 Shewanella sp. 11B5
TTCTCAGCAGCAATATCTGCAACAGACAGTGGTGCTAAAGTCATTCTTATTGAAAAAGAGCCTGTTATTGGCGGTAATGCTAAGTTAGCTGCGGGTGGCATGAACGCTGCTTGGACTGATCAACAAAAAGCCAAAAAAATTACTGACAGCCCAGAGTTAATGTTCGAAGACACCATGAAAGGTGGCCAAAACATAAATGACCCTGCATTAGTTAAAGTATTAAGCTCACACTCTAAAGACTCTGTTGATTGGATGACCGCTATGGGTGCCGATTTAACTGATGTTGGCATGATGGGTGGCGCATCTGTTAATCGTGCGCATCGTCCAACCGGTGGTGCTGGTGTAGGTGCTCATGTTGTTCAAGTACTTTATGATAATGCAGTGAAACGCAATATCGACTTACGCATGAACACTCGCGGCATTGAAGTGCTTAAAGATGATAAAGGCACTGTTAAAGGTATTCTGGTTAAGGGTATGTACAAAGGTTACTACTGGGTGAAAGCCGATGCGGTAATCTTAGCAACGGGTGGTTTTGCTAAAAATAACGAGCGTGTCGCAAAGCTTGATCCTTCACTAAAAGGCTTTATCTCTACTAACCAACCTGGTGCAGTAGGTGATGGACTGGATGTAGCTGAAAATGCGGGTGGCGCATTGAAAGACATGCAGTATATCCAAGCTCACCCAACACTATCTGTTAAAGGTGGCGTAATGGTCACTGAAGCGGTACGTGGTAATGGTGCGATTTTGGTTAACCGTGAAGGTAAGCGTTTCGTTAACGAAATTACTACTCGTGATAAAGCATCTGCCGCTATCTTAGCGCAAACCGGTAAATCAGCTTATTTGATTTTTGATGATTCTGTGCGTAAGTCACTGTCAAAAATTGATAAGTACATTGGTTTAGGTGTTGCACCAACGGCAGATAGCCTAGTTAAATTAGGTAAAATGGAAGGTATTGACGGCAAAGCACTTACTGAAACTGTCGCGCGTTACAACAGCTTAGTGAGTAGCGGTAAAGACACTGATTTTGAGCGTCCAAACCTACCGCGCGCACTTAACGAAGGTAACTACTATGCAATTGAAGTTACGCCTGGTGTTCACCACACTATGGGTGGCGTGATGATCGACACTAAAGCTGAAGTCATGAATGCTAAGAAGCAGGTTATCCCTGGCTTGTATGGTGCTGGTGAGGTTACTGGCGGTGTTCATGGTGCTAACCGCTTAGGTGGTAATGCTATTTCGGACATCATCACCTTCGGTCGCTTAGCGGGTGAAGAAGCTGCAAAATATTCTAAAAAGAACTAATCGATTTAGAATTCACTGACTCGCTAGTATCAGTAAGCCACAGTTCATTGCTGTGGCTTTTTTTATGCGTCAATATCTCCATACCTATCGAATTAACCTCAACTAGAGGTAGAGATGAGAATAGAATGATAAAGATATTAAGCTTAGCCATTAACCGCTCTCAAACTTGTCATTTGTTTTACTAACAAAACGTATAAACCCGTCAATAGCTGGCCTATTGCAAGTCTTCTCATGTAAAAAATAACGCAGTTAGCAAGGAAAAAGGCAGTTTGCGAGGCGTTTGTTATCCCGTGTTCTGATTATTTAATGCATAATCAATGGCACAGATAATCTTGCATTAACTCACTAGTTAATTTACAACGCTCACTCACTGGCTAATTTACAACGCTATCAAAGGATAATAATGAAACAGTCTATAGTTCACATCGCGCTAGTGGTGAATGATTACGATGAAGCCATCGATTTTTATGTCAATAAATTGAAGTTTGATTTAATTGAAGACACCTATCAAGCAGAACAAGACAAACGCTGGGTTGTGGTGTCGCCTCCGGGGTCAAACGGAGTGTCGTTGCTGCTAGCAAGGGCATCAAAACCAGAGCAGCATGATTTTATTGGTAACCAAGCCGGCGGACGGGTATTTCTTTTTTTGAATACCGACGATTTTTGGCGCGACTACAACCGCATGCAACTCGATGGCATTGAGTTTGTGCGTCCGCCTCAAGAGCAAGACTACGGCACAGTGGCGGTTTTTGAAGATCTATACGGCAATCTTTGGGACTTACTGCAGTTAAACGATAAGCAGCCAATACCAAGTAAAGAATCAATATAGCGCTGTTTGTTGTATATTTTTTGATAGCTTTTTAAGCGAGTAAAATAGAGAGACAGCTTTATACTTTCGCATCATATCCATTAAACGCGA
>NZ_PJAP01001120.1:0-2216 GCF_002836795.1 Shewanella sp. 11B5
TACCGGGAATATTAGTAATAAGTGAGCGAAACTGAGCTTCGCTTTTAATCAACGCACGTTGCATTTCAATACGGTGACGTAAGTCATTTATGTACATCACAAACAGGCTTTTACCTTCAATGCACGCATGGCCAATTGAAACTCTAACTGGAATGGTCGTACCGTTAACATGTAGCGCTTCTACATCGCGGCCAGTACTTTTTTGTTGCCCTATGTTGTTGGTAAAACTGTCTAAACGGGCGTTAAACTCATCGATAAATGGACTCGGGATAAAGTCACGAATATTTTGATGACATACATCTTCAAGTCGCCAGCCAAGAAGTAATTCTACCGCTTGGTTGCCGCTTTCAATACGGCCTTTAGCGTTAAAGGTAATGATACCGTCAACGGCGGTACTAATGGTCGCGCGATAACGTGCTTCAGTTAATTTGGCTAGGTGTAACGAGGCTTGGTATTTCATCAACATGTTGACGGCTAATACCAATAAAATAATCACCACAGTAATCGTGGCAACTGCAATGCCTAAATACAGTGACATCATTTTGGTTTGTGCAGAAAATTCAAATCCGGGTGGGCGGACAAAACGAGCCGCAGCCATACCGATGTAATGCATACCGGAAATTGCGCAGCCCATCACCATCGCTGCAATCGCATTTTTATGTAAATCACTTAATGCAAAACGACCTAGATGGTTCAAGCTAAAACGTATCCACAGCGCGAGAATGGCCAAAATAATGGCAATGATTATTGATAAACCAAAATAGAATAAGTTGTAACGAAGTAGGGGAGCCATTTCCATGGCGGCCATGCCGACATAATGCATGGTGCCAATACCTGCGCCAGTCAATATACCACCCACCACAAATTGGCTTAGCTTTGGTTTGGTTGTGGATATGACATTTAAGGCTACCCAGGATGCTGCAATGCTGGGAATAAAAGATAACGCGGTTAAGCCGAAATCATAGCTCACCGGAGTACATAAGCTGAATGCTAACATGCCAATAAAATGCATTGACCACACACCGCCACCAAGCGCGATGCTGCCACAGCTGGTGAGTAAGTGTCGTTTAAATTTATTGAGTGTTAATGCTGCTTGCGATGCGACTTGTAATGCCATAAACGAGGCAAATATTGCGATAGCTATGGATATGCAAACAACTATAAGTTGAAAATCACCAACGATTAATAGGCTTTCATCTGTAACAGTAAAGAGTGTGCGGATTGTATTAAGCATAATAATTAGATGAATGTCACTTTTAGATAAGTATAAGGAAGCTATCGGCTTGGAATTAAATAACATCAGTATTTGTTCGATTTTTAACTAAAGACTGCGCTAGATCAATGTTTAAATGATTTTTCGCGAGTTATGGTTAATGGTTTTGTGTTTTTTACTCCCATTCTGTAGTTAACTTACAGGGTGTTGTTGTAATAATGCTAATCGGTTGTGGTGTTTGAGTGTTTGGGTGTTTTAGTTTTAACTATGATTAATTTTTACAATATCGGCTATCGCTCCAATTATTCTTTTGGTTATCACTCCAGCGTGTTGTTCACTTTTGTGTATTGTTTTTAGCGGCGCTAATAAATTGGCGCTAATAAATTGGCACTAATAAGATTGCTCAAATGCCATCATTAAACCGTTATTGATAAAAATGAATGCGTTACTGTTAATATTAGCCTTTGCTGTAAACATTACTCACCATGCCTCTTTAGTCTAATGCAGTGCTTTTTTACTTGTGAGTCAGGCCGTTAATTGGTTAGCTTGAGCATGACGAAACACATGCAAGGAGGCTTTAATGGTCAAACAACATCAAGCACAACTACCGCTTACCCAAAGTGAATATCATGGTGTCACCTCAACGACGCTTACTGATAAAACCATTGGTCAATATTTTGATGATATTGCCAATGCTTACCCAGACAATCTTGCGGTAGTCGTTCATCATCAACAAATCCGTTGGAATTACCGTGAGTATCAAGCAAAGGTTGATGCGCTTGCCACTGGTTTGTTAGCGCTAGGTATTCAACCAGGGGATCGAGTCGGAATTTGGTCTCCTAACAATATTGAGTGGTGTTTAACCCAATTTGCTACGGCTAAAATTGGCGCCATTATGGTGTGTATTAATCCGGCTTATCGGCCTGAAGAGCTAGAATACTCCTTGAGTAATGTGGGTTGCCGAGCAGTCATTTGCGCAGATAAATTTAAGTCCAGTGATTAC
>NZ_PJAP01001121.1:0-2212 GCF_002836795.1 Shewanella sp. 11B5
AGTTGAATATAAAAATGAAATTTATGATGATAAACACTTGCAAATACAAATGAGAATGATTATTATTAACTTGCGTTCCAAAACTCGGTTTACTAAATAGAGACTTCATCACCTTTAATTAGTCTGCAGAGTTCGCAAGCACGACATTGCTCACACACTCTTTGTGGCCGGGTTAATCACCCGGCTTTTTTTTGCCTATTTTTTGTCTATTCCTTGCCTATTTAGTCACGTGCTTTACTGTGTTCTGTCACCAAAATGTAAGCCTTCATAAGGCCCAAGCTGCTGATCATCTTTTGCTTTATGGTAAAGCCCAATGGTAAATATGGTGCCTTTTCCTACCGTCGAATTCACTTCAATCGTACCGCCAAGTCGTTTAATAATCCCATAACTCAGAGATAACCCTAAACCAGTACCATCTTTACGGGTGGTATAAAATGGATCAAAGATACGACTCAAATCTTGTTTCGAAATCCCCATCCCTTCATCTTCAACTTCAATTTTTACCCCAATAGCGATTCCGTCTTCTAGCCAGTCGTAAGTTCGTAGCCAAATTCGACCTTTATTCTCAATCGCATGGGCAGCATTAACCATTAAGTTAATCAGAACTTGTAATAGCTGAGGTCGATTGACTTCTACTGAACCTGTAGCCGTAAACTCCTTAATCAACTTCACTTCTTGTTGCTCAATAGAGTGACGAGCTAATAACAGCATTTCTTCAACGATTGGCGTCACAGGTTGTAATGTTATTGGCGCATTAAACTCACCAGGACGGCTATATTGCAGCAGGCTACGGATGATAGTCGTTATCCTACCGACTTGTTGAATAACCAATTCAATTTCTTCTTCGACTATTGCAGCGTTGTCACCGAGTTCATATTTTAATAGCTCCATGTTTCCCAAGATAACGGCTGTAGGATTATTAATTTCGTGGGCAATACCAGCAATCAGTTCGCCTAGTGCGGTGAGTTTTTCGTTAGTGACTAATTGCTGTCTGGTGGCATGCAACAACGCCACATTGCGTTCGAGCTCTTCTGTTTTATCTTGCAAGCTGCGGGTTCGTTGTTCAACTTTGATTTCTAGCTGCTCTGCTGCCGCTTGAATTTGAGCATTTCGTCGCTGCAACTGATCTAACATTCGATCAAATTGCTCCGCTAAATGTGCTAGTTCGTTATCACCATTCATGTCTAGTTTACCAATTCTGATATTTCGACCAGACTGTACCGCAGTAACAACTTGGTGAATATATTCAATAGGTTGTAGCAAACTGTTCGCGCCGCGATAAACCAAAAAACCTGAAATTAATAATACGAAAACTAAAATGGTGCCGAGCTCGATAATATTGAGTAAATAGTTATGTAAAAAAGGCGACTCAGAAAAACCGGCATACACCATCCCAATCCTTTTACCACGAACATCGAGTAAAGGAAGGTAACCCGAGATATACCAATCATTAAGAACAAAGGCGCGATTTATCCACGTTTGGCCTTCAATGAGTACTTGCTGATAAACCTCATCAGACACTAAGGTCCCCAAGGCTCTATTGGGTTTATTGTTGTCTTTAGGAAATAGATCCATTGGTACATTGGTACTAATGCGAATATTATCCAGAAAAAGGGTTACAGTACCGATTGAACGTTCAGGCAACGTGCCTTTGCCATACACCAAGTCACGAATATTATCGACTATGTCAGTATTGTGATTAAACAACATCCCACCATCTAAATACCAAAATACATTTCCCGACTGGTCGGCTATTGGCAGTAGAGTTCGGCTTAATAAGCCACGGGTTTCCATGCTTTGCTTAGGTTTTTTCGCATGCAATGTCGGGATCAAGGTAATTTGAGCTTGTTTTGCTAAACTTGAGTTAATTCTTTCGAGGCGTTTTGCTGGCAATACCATTAACCCCGAAAAAACCTTCTGTTTGGTTTGATGTAACATCAAACGTAAATCAGGGTCTCCAGCGGCATCGGCAACACTAATTAAACGTAAAAAGTCTAAACCTAATTCTTTTTGCTGTTGCGCCAATAGCATATTTAACGCACTAATCGCACTCGGATTTGGTTGTTGATCACTGTGTTTTATTAGCCTAAATGCATGTTGAAAATCCCATGATTCACTTATCGAGTCGAGCTTATCTTGTTGGCGTTCCTGCACTTGCACTAAAGTACTATTCGCGACAACCAAGTCAGCCTTTACCTTCATAAACAATTGT
>NZ_PJAP01001122.1:0-2212 GCF_002836795.1 Shewanella sp. 11B5
TTTGAATCACAATAAATGGCTATCGTAATAAATGATTAAAGTGCCTGTGCTATCAACTCGAGATAGATGACATAATTTTGTTGATAATGCTCAACAACTTTTACTCGATAGCTTTGTTTTACATCTATAACACATAAGAGTATCGTTAATAACTGATTGTATTATAAAGGTTTAACAGGAAAATCATTAACTCTGGAGTAAAGTGATGAATATGAAAGCATTTTCGACATTAGCCGGATTATCTTCATATACGCTGCGTTATTATGAAAAAGTCGGTTTACTCAACAACATTCAACGAAATAGCAGTGGCCATCGAGTCTACACAGCCAAAGACTTAGAATGGATTAATTTTGTCAAACGCCTGAAAGACACTGGGATGGCTTTAACCAAAATTCAGCAATATGCCCAATTGCGATCATTAGGGCCAGGTACAGTGTTAGACCGCCAACAACTACTTGAGTGTCACAAAGACCAGTTACAGGCTCACATTGAACTTCAGAAAAATCATTTACTGGCGTTAGAAAACAAAATTAGTTTGTATAAAGCCAATAAAGTCAGTTGACTTAGAGTTAACTCTAACTTGTAAGGTGTGACTTCTACTTATCGATAGGAGTACATCAATGCCAAACTCAAGATTCACTTTAGGTCTGGAACAATTGTCAAAAATTGACGGAGAAGCAGGTCATAATGTTATCGAAAGCCTACAAGATATCTGCCCTGACTTAGCCCGATTTACCATTGAATATCCGTTTGGCGATATCTATACCCGACCCGCGTTAGAGGTAAAGTCGCGAGAAATAGCCACTGTTGCGGCACTCACCGCTTTGGGCAATTGTAGGCCTCAGCTAAAAGTCCATTTAAATGCCGCTTTAAATGTTGGTTGCAGTGAAGAAGAAGTAAAAGAAGTGCTGTTACAAATGTCTGTTTATGCCGGTTTTCCTGCAGCGTTAAATGGCATGTTCGCGTTTAAAGAAGTCCTTCAAGAACGAAAGGCATGACCTGTGACAAATAAGGCTTAACAGGCAACAAATATCTCTCAAAATTATCTGAGAATATGAACCCTAAAAATAACAAAAAAGCATAAACCGAGGTTTATGCTTTTTTGTGCTGAAGTCATTGGGGAATAGGGTTAAATCTACACCGCAATACCACTGTGACGTAATAAAGCATCTGTATTGGGTTCACGGCCCATAAAGCGTTTAAATAGCTCCATTGGCTCTTCACTGCCACCCATTTCAAGAATGTTATTTAAGAAGCTTTTACCTGTTTCAGCATTAAAAATACCTTCAGCTTCAAAACGCGAGAACGCATCTGCCGATAATACTTCAGCCCATTTATAGCTATAATAACCTGCAGCATAACCACCCGCAAAAATGTGAGCAAAACCGTGTTGAAAACGGTTAAAGCTTGGTGGGGTTAATACCGCTATTTGGCTACGCACTTGGTCTAAAATGCCTTGAATATCGACGCCTTTAGCAGGGTCAAACTCGTGGTGCATTCTAAAGTCGAACAAGGAAAACTCAAGTTGGCGCACCATCATCATGCCTGACTGGAAATTTTTCGCCGCTAACATTTTGTCTAACAATGCTTTTGGTAATGGTTCGCCCGTTTCATAGTGGCCAGATATTTCCGCTAATGCTTCTTCTTGCCAGCACCAGTTTTCCATAAACTGACTTGGTAGCTCTACCGCATCCCAAGGTACACCATTAATACCAGACACTCCGCCCACATCCACTTTGGTTAACATGTGATGAATGCCGTGGCCAAACTCATGGAACATTGTGGTGACTTCGTCATGGGTAAACAATGCCGGTTTGCCGTCGACAGGACCATTAAAGTTACAGGTTAAATAGGCCACCGGCTTTTGCAAACCTGTAGAGGTAACCCGGCGACCGCGACAATCGTCCATCCATGCGCCGCCACGTTTACCGCTACGAGCATACAAATCGAGATAGAAGCTGCCACGGTGTACTTTATCGGCATCATGAATATGGAAAAAACGTACATCTTTATGCCAAGTGTCTACGCCTTTTTGTTCGCTAATGGTTAAACCAAATAAGCGATTAACGGTATAGAACAAGCCTGACAAGACTTTGTCTTCTGGGAAATACGGACGCAATATTTCTTGCGACACTTCGTACTTGTGTTGCTGCAGTTTTTCAGCGTAAAAACTCAAATCCCATGAGGCCATTTCGGTCACGTTGTAATGATC
>NZ_PJAP01001123.1:0-2206 GCF_002836795.1 Shewanella sp. 11B5
TTGTTCATCAGCTAGCTGTGTGATCCCAATCGTCGATGGTGCTCCAACAGCACCTAATGGCCGTTGGTTTGCTCAAGGCGACAGCCCTGTGTCGGTATTGCTAGCTTTACAGGCTGGTACATTAAGCCAAGCTAACTTTTTTGCACAAGCATCTGATAACGGTGTAGATCCTCAAGCAGCATTGGGTAATCCTGCATTGCTTGCAGGTAAACAGTGGAAACTTGACGATGGTACTGCTGCAGATAAAACAAAACATTTAACCAAGTTTAACCCTATTCCGGCTATCAAAGGTTATGAAACTGTTTCAGTTCAAATTACCTTACCGAATGCGTCTAAGCTTGCAGCATTTACCGCTGCGCAAGGTGGAACTTTTGTCCCTCCAACAAGTGGTTGGCCAACAACAATCGCAATGCATGGTTTAGGTGGTGGTAAAGAAATGGCACTAGCTTATGCTGGTACATACGCAGCAGCTGGTGTTGCTACTATTGCGATTGATATGCCATTGCACGGTGCTCGTTCATTTGACTTGGACAAAGACGGCACTTATGAGATCTCTGCTACAGCCCCTGCATTTGGTCCTGTAGTAGGTACACCTGATGCGTTCACGAATGGTAATCCATTAGTGTTTGTTAACATTGCCAGCACATTAACTGTGCGTGACAATTTCCGTCAAGCAACTTTAGACCATTTAGGTTTAAGATTATTATTGACTGGAATGGCGCAACAACTCGCTGCGGCAAATCAACCTCAAGTATTTGATGTGTCTAAAATCAGTGCTCAAGGTTTGAGTTTAGGTGGCATTGTGGGCACTACGTTCTCTACTTATGCCAGTACTGGATTAGTTAATCCTATGACGGGTGATGCTTTGCCTAACGCTTATGCAATTAATGCAGCATCGTTAGTCGCACCTGCTGGTGGTTTAGCTGGAGCATTTGCGGGTTCTGCTGCATTTGGTCCACAGTTATTTGCCAATGTCACAGCCTCTAGTACGTTTGCCGCTCTCGTTACTGCTGCAAATACTGCAGGTTATGAGGAAGGTAGCGCCGAGTATGCTGCTTTAGTTCAAGCTGTGTATGCCGAGTTTATCCCGACATTTGCTTTTGCAGTGCAAACAGCAGTCGATTCTGCTGACCCAATTAACCATGGCGAAAAATTAGCTGCGACTGGTTTACCAGTGCATTTAATTGAAATAGTTGGCGATGGTGCAGGTAACTTAGGTGACCAAACATTACCTAACAGCGTTGAAGGTTTCCCATTATCGGGTACTGAACCGTTAATTGCCTCGCTAGCGCTAGGATGTGTAGATACAACTACACCGGGTTCTGGTGCTGTACGCTTCTCTAAAGGTCATCATAGTTCGATTGTTAGCCCTGGTGAAGTAGATGGCGTTACCGACGGTATGGCTGCTGCCGCGACTGTTGAAATACAGTCTCAAGTTGCAGGTTTTGCAAAATCAACGGGGTTAGGACAAGCAACGATTGTTGTGACTAATAGCGATGTGATCCAAAGCTGTAACTAATGCTTACTAATTAGTGCGCAATATCTTAAAAAACCCAGCAATTAGCTGGGTTTTTTATTGTCTACTTATTGGTTATTACTGTTAAAATACCGCGAGATTGTCATCCCTGTATGGAGCGAGTTTTGGAATTTTTATATGAATACGGCCTATTTTTAGCAAGAGCGGTAACCATTGTTGTCGCTATTCTAGCGGTAGTAATATTTGTGCTGGCGGCTAGCATGAAAAATAAATCTGATAAAGGTGAGCTAAGACTGACTGATATTTCAGATGAACTTATGCAGTTAAAGCATCAGTTGAAAGAAGAGTTACTGCCTAAAAAGCAATTTAAAGCCTATGAAAAGCAAGTAAAAGCAGCCGAAAAAGCTGCTGAGAAACAAAACTTAACCAAAGGCAAAGTATTCGTTATCGATTTTAAAGGCAGTATAGATGCCAATGAAGTCTCGTCATTACGCCAAGAAGTGACCGCAATTATAACCATCGCAGATAAAGACGACCAAGTGTTGGTCAATGTTGAAAGTGGTGGCGGCATGGTTCATGGATATGGCCTCGCTTCAAGCCAGTTAGACCGTTTGCGTCAAGCCAATATCCCGTTATCTATTTGCGTAGATAAAGTGGCTGCAAGTGGTGGTTATATGATGGCGTGTGTGGCTAATAAGGTTTACGCCGCACCGTTTGCAATAGTGGGCT
>NZ_PJAP01001124.1:0-2203 GCF_002836795.1 Shewanella sp. 11B5
GCGATAAACCCAGCTAATTCTTGTCGCTGTATTTCGGAGAGATAAGTCAGACTGGCAATCTCAGGCACATTTTCGGCAGAAGTGGAATGAATCAGAGCTTGATTAAACTGCGGTAAATGGTAAGCGTTTTGGCTATTTTCTGAATTGGCAGAGCAAGCACTAAGTAAAACAGTGCATAGTAATAAAACAAGGTTCGGGTGGCATAAACGATTAACGCTCAGCATAGGCATTGGCAACATTCCGTGTAGTCATTGATTAACTTAATATGAATCAATTAATTCAACATTACAAGGCAACCCAAATAGCCACTACCCATGTTAGAGAGCACCCGTGCCCACTTTATGAATATCAATGAACACAGGTTTGTTATGACACAAAAAAACGCTCACTAGTTGTGAACGCTTAATCATATTTGTGGATGTTATCGTTACCGTTATTATGGAAACTTATTGTTTCACGCCCATTAAAATATCCAGGGCGCGTAAACGATGTTCACTGTCATATAAGTCATTGGTAAACATAAGCTCATCAACACCTAGCTGTTGAACAATCACTTCAAGTCGATGTTTAACTGTTGCAGGTCCGCCACACACCGACAAACTTAAAAAGTTATCAACGTAGCTTTTCTCTTGCTCGCTCCACAACCCATCCATACTATCGACAGGCGGTTTAAGCCACATTTCATTGCCACGAATTAACGCCAAAATACGTTGTTTCGAGCTAGTACTAAGGTATTCTGCTTCAGCATCTGTTGGGGCGGCGACCAAAGGTAATCCCAACATAACATAAGGCTTGCTCAATACTGCTGAAGGAATAAATTCACGTCGATAAAGCTCAACTGCATCATATAAAAAACGCGGTGCAAAGTGGCCTGCAAATACATAGGGTAATCCACGTTTAGCAGCCAACTGAGCGCTAAACAAACTGGAGCCTAATAACCAAATTGGCACATTAGTGTCTTCGCCCGGAATCGCTCTCACTTGGGCGGATGCAGCTTGTTGACGCTGCGATCGCGGACCTAGTAATGACTGTAGTTCGCTCACTTCTTCTGGGAAGTGTTCAGCTCGGCTATCATCACGATTCAATGCACGACTCGTCACTTGGTCGCTACCGGGTGCGCGGCCTAAGCCTAAATCGATACGGTTGGGATACAAACTGGCCAAGGTTCCAAACTGCTCTGCAACCACTAAGGGTGCGTGGTTAGGTAACATGATCCCGCCAGCACCAACACGAATACGTTGAGTCCCACCTGCTATATAGCCAATTAATATCGAGGTTGCCGAGCAAATAATGCCTGGCATATTGTGATGTTCAGCCAACCAAAAACGATTAATACCAACATTTTCGGCATGTTGAGCATAACGTAGGCTACCGTGTAATGTTTCAGCGACGCTGGCGTCTTCGCGCATCGGCGCGAGTTCGAGTAATGAAAAAGGAATATCCGCCAATATTGACATCATGGCTCCTTATTTAAGGTAAGAATTGATGGCATCCACTGAAAACCAAGCTGTCGAGCTAGTAAGAAAGGTTTTCAACAGATGATGATCTAAAAGGCTTGTAGCATCTCGGGAGTAAACTCATCAGCATCAACAGAAACACCGGCGGCATCGATACATTGCTGTAGTTTATTTAACTCATTATTGACGTTTGAAATAGTTAACGTGTTGTTATCTAACTCATACACTAGTGCCAAGCTTTGATAATAAAAACTGAGTATCACTAATGCATCACGGTTATTGTCTTTGGCAGCTTGTTGAACTGATTTCAGCTTGCGGTAAATTTTGTTCTGCAGCTGCTTCAGTTGCCACACATAATAGACTTCATAAAATTTCTGTTTGGTACGCAGGTTACGTATTAATAGGCTGCATACCATTAGCGCCAAAATCACCCCAGTAAAATTAAGATGAAAATTGCCAGTAGCCTCTGCACCGGGTAATGGCTTAACGCCAAAAAAATAGATCATCAACTGACCAAATATCACAGACAAAATAGCCAATGTTGCCACTAAACCTATCTGTACTTGATTGTTAACCGAACGATACTGGCTTTTATTAATTGTAACTAACTTCATCACGCCGCTCACATCACTTATTTATCTATAGCTTAACGCGTCACAGCTATTTATAGAATGAAATATTAACGCTTATTAAGTGTGATTTAATCTAATGCTATTGGGGGTAAGTGAGTTGATAATCAGGAGCGA
>NZ_PJAP01001125.1:0-2203 GCF_002836795.1 Shewanella sp. 11B5
CCAAAAAGTCAGTGAGTAACCTCACTGACTTTTTAATAATATAACAAGGATAAATAAAAGCTAAAACGAAACGAGTGTTAAGTATTACACGCCCATTTCAATGGCTTTCTTAGGCGTAAAACTACTGCCAATTGAGGCAATAATCACTAAACCAATGGCAGACCACTGCAGCATGGTTAATTGCTCACTTAAAATAACAAAACCAGCCAATGCAGCGATGGCAGGTTCGAGACTCATTAGCACGCTAAAGGCCTGTGTTGGCATGTTTCTAAGGGCTATCATTTCCAACGAGTATGGTAATGCACTCGATAACACCCCAACCAATAAGCCAAGCGGCAAGACTTCCCAGCTAAGTAACGCTAAACCTTGGCTAACGGCGCCTACAGGCACTAACACCACTGCAGCAACAGTCATCCCGAGAGCAACCGTAATACCGCCTGATGCCTGCTTACCAGTACGGGTGCCAAATAAAATGTATCCAGCCCAACATGCTCCCGCCCCCAACGCCATTAATGCCCCGACTAAATCGAGGCCTTGTGTACTAGACAAGCTTGGCATAAGAAGCAAAATACCCGCTATCGCACAGGCAACCCAAAATAAATCGCTTTTACGCTTTGAGCCAAATAATGCCACGGCTAAAGGGCCGGTAAATTCTAGGGCGACGGCAATCCCTAAGGGGATACGTTCAATGGCTAAATAAAACAGGATATTCATCCCACCTAAACACAAACCATAAATAATAATGCTTTGCCAATCTCGGCCTTGGGGTAAAGCTCTCCATGGACGAAACACCATCCAAAGTACGGCCGCGGCAAAACCTAAACGTAATGCTGTAGTGCCTTCCGGCCCAACCAAGGGAAAAAGTTGCTTTGCTAAAGAAGCACCTGATTGAATGGTCACCATTGCCAGCAAAACACTACCGACAGCGGTCAGAAGTACACGATTGATTTGCATCTAGAATATATCCAAAAAAAGAAAAACCTCAGAGTCGGCATTCTACCTGAGGCAAGTCAAACACGGCAGCATTTATTACCATCATGCGCAGAAGTCATACCATTGAGTAAATTGCGCCAACCTCTACTTTACCTAGGCATTTTCATAATGGTTTTTGATAGGTTAATTGACCTAATAACACGCATTTAGCACGAACATTAGTAACATGGAATGTATGTAAGACTGGCTTACGCCGACTTAATAAATGTAGCCCATAGCGGCTTGTTTATTTGTTTCATTGTGGCTGCAAAAATTTAATAAATTCGATCTTACTCTCGGCAATTGATCCGTTATTCTCATAACCACAGATTTGATAGCCGCTCGCGATAAGCATCTGCAACATGGCCGGAAACTGGTTCATGGATTTAACCTTAATAGAATTAAAACCGTTCACAACAGCCCATGACTCTTGCAGTAGGCGTAATTGAGAGGCCACTTTCATTTGGCGATGTTCAGGAATTACACCACCTAACCAACTGTAAAACTGACCATCAGGTAGCTCATAACCTACTTTAAAACCAACAGGCTTGGCCTCATATCTAGCAACGAGAATTAAAGCGTTTCTCCCAGCCAATCTGTTGCCAATGATGTCTGCACATATGACATTTTCAAACTCTGGTGTTAATGCTAAGGCATCCAAAACATCTGATACCGTTCCTGAACCAAATTGGTATTTCATAAGTCCACCATGTGTGCATAGTTTTTAACGTTTAGGTCAAACCACGTCATCCACTCAAGAACTAAACTTACCATGGATAATAAAGTTTAAAAGCGTCTTACAGTCAATCAACCAATTAGCTAAAAATCCAATCATTCAATAATCTACCCGGCATAAAAGCAAAGGTACCCGCGACAATGAGGCCACCACAATACAAAATAATCATGCTTCGTTTGTGTCCTCGCACATTGCCTTTTTTAATATAAAAATAGCCAGCAGGAACCGCGTAAAGCGTTAGAAGACTTAACAAATGAATATAGCCAAAGTGATTCAAAAAACTTGCCCCAAGTTGAGCAGGCATAAACAATGACACAATGGCAGTAAACAACATCAGCACCATATAAATTTTGCCTAGTGCTTTGTGTTTAGCTGTACCTTTTCGAACAACAAGTAAATAACTGCCAATGAAAAATGCTGGAACGACTGTGACTAAATGCAGATAAGATAAGTGACTGTAATCCATTTATTTTTTATTCCCTGATAACGACATTG
>NZ_PJAP01000258.1:0-8743 GCF_002836795.1 Shewanella sp. 11B5
GCAAGGACTTTGCCGCTTTGTGTTACAGCGTTAACAACCAGTGAGTGTTCACCTCTATTAATGCCTGTTAATTGGAATATATTCGATACTTGAGCAGGGGCTGTGATAACTCCATCGACTAATAATGTCATTAGCACGCCACGAGGTAGTTGAGGGCTGACGCTCACTGACACGGTAAATGCGCCGTTATTGTCACGCACAGTAGCTTCTTCTTGTGGAGAGGTTATCGAAATCGTGTAATTAATTGATGCTTCTGTTGTTGGAGTAACATTGATTTTTGTTGGGGTGTTAATCGTCATGTTATTTTGGGTGTTTTCATTTAATTCAACAGCTTCGGCATTATTTTTTTGTTCATCCGAGTAATGAACTTTGCCATTTTCATCTACCCAACGGTATACGGCAGCAACACTTTGGGCGCTCAATAATAGCAAACTAATAAGTATGATAAGGCGCATGATGCACTCCATAAAACGACAGTTTTAATAGAGTAGACGTTTTTATAAAAAAAATCAGCTTAAACTGATTTAGTTAAGCTGAATTGAAGCGGCACTGTAAGTCGCTATTGTTTATTAAGGTGCAAGAAAACTATATGTATTGGCAGCAGTATTCTGAAATTTGATCTGTTCGAATACTAAAGCTCACATTTGGTGCAAGTTCAAACTGGCTTGCTTCAGCATATGCAACCCACTCTGTTTTACCCGGTAATAACACGTCAAACTTGCCGGAAATAACCTGCATTATTTCACCTTGAGCCGTTGAGAACTCATATTCACCAGGCAATACAACGCCAAAAGTTTGTTTACTACCATCAGCTAATACTACGCTTCTGCTTATCACTTTACCGTTAAAATACACATTGGCTTTTTTAGCGACGCTTACCTGTTGTAACATACTCATATATTCTCCTTAAAAATGATCTTGGCATGAATCTATCTGCGTTTACGTAAAATATCTAGTTAAATGTTTTCATGTTGTATCATTAGAGTCGCTTCGCTGCTAAGGCGTGACTTCGTCACTGCTAGAGTCGCTTCGCTGCTAAGGCGTGACTTCGTCACTGCTAGAGTCGCTTCGCTGCTAAGGCGTGACTTCGTCACTGCTAGAGTCGCTTCGCTGCTAAGGCGTGACTTCGCCACTGCTAGAGTCGCTTCGCTGCTAGGGCGTGACTTCGCCACTGTTAGAGTCGCTTCGCTGCTAGGGCGTGACTTCGCCACTGCTAGAGTCGCTTCGCTGCTAAGGCGTGACTTCGTCACTGCTAGGACATGACTTCGTCATTGCTAGAGTCGCTTCGCTGCTAAGCTGTTGACTTTATAGCCTCTAGCCGCGCAGCGTACTAGGCCTTTCGCTTTTAGCCTGTATAGACAAGGCAACAAAAAGCCCAGATGCATGCATCTGGGCTTTTTAGGTCTCAATGAGTGGCAAATGTAATCTGCCACTCATTGATGGTAATTAACCGCGGTTATTACGCTTACGTTCGTTTTCAGTTAAGAATCTCTTACGAACACGGATGTTCTTAGGAGTTACTTCAACTAATTCATCATCATCGATGAATTCAAGAGCTTGCTCAAGCGTTAAGTTAATTGGTGTAGTCAATACTTGTGCTTCATCAGTACCAGATGCGCGCATGTTAGTTAGCTGTTTACCTTTCAAACAGTTTACTGTCAAATCGTTAGAGCGAGCATGAATACCCACTACTTGACCTTCATACACTTCAGCAGCGTGACCAATAAACATACGACCACGGTCTTGCAAAGCAAATAGAGCGAATGTTAGTGCTTTACCTGTTGCGTTTGAAATCAATACGCCGTTAGCACGTTGACCAATATCGCCACCTTTGTGTGGACCGTAGTGATCAAATGAATGATAAATTAGACCAGTACCAGATGTAGCAGTTAAGAATTCGGTTTGGAAACCAATTAAGCCACGGCTTGGGATAACGAAGTCGATACGTACACGACCTTTACCATCAAGCTGCATGTCTTTCATTTCGCCTTTTCGAACACCTAATTTTTCAATTACGGTACCTTGATGTTCTTCTTCAACGTCAACTGTTACAGTTTCGTATGGTTCATGTAGCTCACCATCGATTGTTTTTAGAATAACTTCTGGACGAGATACAGCTAATTCATAACCTTCACGACGCATGTTTTCAATTAAAATCGATAAGTGTAATTCACCACGACCTGATACGCGGAAACGGTCTGGACTTTCTGTTTCTTCAACGCGAAGTGCTACGTTGTGAACTAATTCAGTCTGTAAACGTTCAAGAATGTTACGTGAAGTAACGTACTTACCTTCTTTACCCGCGAACGGAGAAGTGTTTACTTGGAATGTCATCGTTAGCGTTGGTTCATCAACAGTTAACGGTGGCATTGCTTCTACTGCATTCACTGCACAGATAGTGTCAGAGATTTTAAGCTCGCCTAAACCTGTAATAGCAACGATATCACCAGCATTTGCAATTGGCACTTCTGTACGGTCAAGACCCATGTAACCTAATACTTGGCCCATTTTTCCGTTACGAGTCTTACCGTCAGCGCCAATAATAGTCACTTGTTGGTTAGTTTTAACGCTACCACGGGTAATACGGCCAATACCGATAACACCCACGTATGAGTTATAATCGATTTGAGAGATTTGCATTTGGAATGGCGCTTCAGCATCAGCGTCTGGGAAAGCAACTTTCTCAACGATAGTTTGGAATAGCGGCGTCATATCATCGCTCGCTACATCTGGATCTAACGTTGCAAAACCATTTAATGCCGAAGCGTAAACGATTGGGAAATCTAGTTGTTCGTCAGTGGCACCTAAGTTAACGAATAAATCGAATACTTGGTCAATAACCCAATCTGGACGAGCACTTGGACGGTCAATTTTGTTGATAACAACAATTGGCTTAAGGCCTTGAGCGAATGCTTTCTTGGTTACAAAGCGAGTTTGTGGCATTGGGCCATCAACTGCATCAACCAATAGTAATACTGAGTCAACCATAGATAGAACGCGTTCAACTTCACCACCGAAATCGGCGTGGCCAGGAGTATCTACGATATTAATACGGTAGTCGTTCCACTGGATGGCAGTGTTCTTTGCCAGAATGGTGATCCCACGTTCTTTTTCAAGATCGTTAGAATCCATAACCCGCTCAGTAGCTTCTCCACGAGATGCAAGGGTTCCTGACTGCGCCAACATTTTGTCAACCAGGGTTGTTTTGCCATGGTCAACGTGGGCAATAATGGCGATGTTACGTAAATTCTCTAGCACGGATAAACCTCTAAACCAGCAAATAAAAAAAAAGGATCTAACAGTAGTTATAGATTATAGCCACTGTAAAAAAGCGTGCCATTCTACTTCACAGCAGCTTTTGTAGATAGGATTATTTTTGAACACTTGTAAATCTATTGCTTGCTATGCGTTAAAAAACAGCATAAAACGTATATATATTAAGCATAACCATGATGTAAGACAAAAATGTGACATTGGCTAAAACAGCAACATTAACATGACGCACCATTATGGACTTTTGCACCATGATGA
This sequence comes from Shewanella sp. 11B5, assembly GCF_002836795.1. Classification (NCBI taxonomy): domain Bacteria; kingdom Pseudomonadati; phylum Pseudomonadota; class Gammaproteobacteria; order Alteromonadales; family Shewanellaceae; genus Shewanella; species Shewanella sp. 11B5. The sequence goes on from NZ_PJAP01000258.1 coordinate 3,532, forward strand.
AACATAGTGATGCACGAGGTTGGTGCAAGGTTATGATTTAGAAGATTTGGAAACTTTCTCATCTTCATAAAATCAATTAGTTAGCGATCTGGCATGAATATCGCTTTATTGCTGATAATTATGAAAAGATTCGTTTTCCAGGTGCATCATCTGGCGAATAGCAAGATTATTTAAGGGACAACCCTTTACCCTACCGGAGGCTTGAGAATGTCAGTTGAATCAGTTTTAAAACAACTTGTAGAGTTAGAAGTTAAGTTTGTAGACTTACGCTTTACCGACACTAAAGGTAAAGAGCAGCATGTTTCTATTCCTTCTCATCAAGTAGATGAAGATTTCTTTGAAGACGGCAAAATGTTTGACGGTTCTTCAATTGTGGGTTGGAAAGGCATTAATGAATCTGACATGGTGCTAATGCCAGATCCAACCACTTTCGTGTTAGACCCTTTCACTGAAGAAACAACAGCACTTATTCGTTGTGACATTTTAGAGCCTGGTACTATGACAGGTTATGACCGTGACCCACGTTCTATTGCTAAGAAAGCTGAAGCTTACCTAATTTCTACTGGTATTGCTGACACAGTATTGATTGGTCCAGAGCCAGAGTTCTTCTTATTTGACGATGTCCGTTTTGGTACTGACATGTCAGGTTGTTTCGTGAAGATTGACGCAAAAGAAGCATCATGGAACTCAGCTAAGAGCTATGAAGAAGGTAACACTGGTCACCGTCCAATGGTGAAAGGTGGTTATTTCCCCGTTGCACCAGTTGATTCTTCACAAGATTTACGTTCGGCAATGTGTTTAGTACTTGAAGAAATGGGTCAAGTAGTTGAAGCGCATCACCACGAAGTAGCAACAGCGGGTCAAAACGAAATCGCAACACGTTTCAATACGTTGACTAAGAAAGCTGATGAAATTCAAATTCTAAAATACGTTGTTCATAACATGGCACATGCTTATGGTAAAACAGCGACATTTATGCCAAAACCAATCGTTGGTGACAACGGTAGCGGCATGCACGTGCATCAGTCTTTAGCTAAAGACGGCGTTAACTTATTCGCAGGTGACAAGTATGCAGGTTTAAGTGACCTAGCGCTTTACTACATTGGCGGCATTATTAAGCATGCCCGTGCATTGAATGCGTTCACTAACCCAAGCACAAACTCTTACAAGCGTTTAGTGCCACATTTTGAAGCGCCAGTAATGCTTGCATATTCTGCACGTAACCGCAGTGCTTCAATTCGTATTCCAGTGGTACCAAGCCCTAAAGGCCGTCGTATCGAAGCGCGTTTCCCTGATCCACATGCAAATCCATATTTAGGTTTTGCTGCATTACTAATGGCTGGTCTTGATGGTATTCAAAACAAGATCCACCCAGGTGAAGCAATGGATAAAGATCTATATGACTTACCAGCTGAAGAGGCTGCTGAAATTCCACAGGTTGCGACGTCATTAGAAAACGCACTTGAAAATTTACAGGCTGACCATGAGTTCTTAACTAAAGGCGGCGTATTCAGCGAAGACTTTATTCAGTCTTATATCCAACTTAAAACGGCAGAAGCAGAACGTGTTGCACGTACTACTCACCCACTTGAGTTTGAAATGTATTACAGCTTGTAATTCTTGAGCGCAATTGCTTAAACAAGCAAGCCAATAGAAAAACCCGATAAGTGATTATCGGGTTTTTTGTTTGTGGATCAATGAACACAAAGATATGTAAATTTGACTAAGCTGTAGTTGATAGCAAAATAGGTATCATTTAGAAGGCTAAAATATTATTTGCTTAGTTTAGGCTCAAGAAATGATTGAAACTCATTCGTAATCACAATCCTTTTATATGATCATATCGATAGTAGTACTGTAATGGCTACCGCAAGCAGTATTCTTGAACTGATCAAACAACCTTTTCAAATAGGCACATATTCTTTAACCATTAGTGCATGTATTGGTGCAGCCATTTATAAAGGTGTTGATAGCGATACAGATAGCTTAATCCATCGTGCAGATGTTGCGATGTATCAGGCTAAATATGCCGGAAAATCTCAGGTGATACTGGCTGATTAACATTTTAAAATAGAGAATAATGTTATTTTTTATTTGGCTGCAGGATATCTAAATTGATACATACAAGCTCATTTAATCATGGTCGTTTGTCGTGGCGTAAGCAGCAAGGTTTTAGCTTAATAGAACTTGTGGTAGTGATTATTATTTTAGGCATCCTTGCTGTTGTGGTTGCTCCAAAATTTATCGGTTTAAAAAGTAATGCTTACGCGAGTAGTATGCAGGGCGTTGCAGCAGCAATTAATAGCGGTAAAATCTTGGTTTATTCTGCTTGCGTGATAAGTGCAGGTTGCGATGAAACAGCCCCTGGGACCAGTAATGGTTTGGGCAATAGTATTATGGTACAAGGCCAATCAGTAACGTTAGCTTACGGATATCCGCGTCATACTTCAGCCGGTATCGTTAGAATGATTAACATTGCCGACAACAGTGGCGGTGGTGAATTTAACATCACAACCTATGATGTTAATAATCGAAGCGGATTACGTATTCGTCCAAATGCAGATTATGCTGCCAATAAATGCGAAATTAGATATTCGCAACCACAAGCCGCAGGAGAGTCACCGTTAGTTGTTGTCGATATTGACGAGTGTTAAGTGTTGTTATTCTCCGCTAGCATCACCTCAAGTTACCCTCTTTAGATAAATGCCATGTTAACTTTATGGCCTTTATTGTTTTGCGGCGCCCATTTGCTTGAAATATTTGTGATTAACGTAAATTTGTAGAGGAATTCACTCAGGAATATGATATTTATACCGTTAATCACTCACTAAAAAGCGATTTGTTTAATGGATAAAAAAGACCTCAAGCTATTAGAAATTTTACAACGTCAGGGCCGGATGGCTGTTTCTGAATTAGCCGATAAGGTTAATATGTCGGATACTCCTTGTTTACGACGAGTTAAAAAGCTTGAACAAGATAAAGTAATTTTAGGCTATGCTGCACAAGTTGATCCCTTTAAAGTGGGCTTAAATGTTGTGGTTTATACATCGATACGTTTAACGGAACATACTGATCAATCGACCGCGTTATTTGAATCAACCATGGCACAATTACCTCAAGTGATGGAATGCGCTGTGGTAACCGGAGCTTATGACTACATGCTCAAAATCGTCGCCAAAGACTTGGTTTCTTATGAACAATTTATCAAGAAATCGCTTGGCAACCTTAAGTTTGTCGCCAGCATTGAAACCACTGTGCTCTTGAAGCCAATCTTTAGCCGTACGGCTTTACCTGTGGACCAGTCGCCGATCGACTAAGCATAAATACACAGAATAGGCACATATAAATACCCAAAAGCAGCACCTAGGCCGTCATAGACTATGACAGCATAGGTTACCGCTAAGGGCGTTAGTTGACATGGGGAGGTAAGGTTTAACCTTGTTCCATTGAGGCTATAAACTTGTTCGATTCGGCAATCGATTTGTTCATTTCTTTAATCAAGCTAGAGATATCTGTCTGTAAATTGGCAAACTCACCTTTAATGGCACCAATAGCCTGCGCATTTAGGTTATGTTTTAAATACAGCATATTATCTTTCATTGCGGTTAAAATGGGTGGCATTTTAGCTTCTGCCCGGCGCATACTTCTGACTAGCGTTTTATATGAACGTTTGGTTTCATTGAGCTTGCTGGTGCTGTTACGGCGTAAACTGGCTTTGCTTATTTCTTCGATTTCAGTTTGCCATTCATCAAATAAAGCATCCGCGACATCTTCGACTTTTTCGATGCGATGACTAACTTCATCAGCAGCAGATTGAGCAGACTCATATTCATCTTTAGCTTTGTTATAAGCATCTTCTAAATCGCCACCATCAAATGCTAAAAGCGCCTGCATTTCTTCCAATGCAGAGCTAAATTGCTCTTGAGCTTCTTCTTGCGACTCTTTTGCTTCTTGCACTCTATCGACCATAATGTCGCGTTTGTGATAGCCGACTTTTTCCATTGCACCGTAATAGGCGCTTTGACAACCGCTCAACAGTAAACTGCTACTTAATAGTGCCAGTGATATCCATTTTTTCATCAATGTGTCTCTTTTATTGTGTGAGGTGAAAGGTACCTCGTTGAAGTTAACTACCTTGTGAGTTAACTACCTGATTTAAATTTTGCTGCATCGATGATGCTCCATAAATGGAATAAACCACCGATAATGGCTGGGATGACCAACACAAAAAAGAAATAACAAACGGCAGTAATGCAGAAGAATAACAAAGCCGCTAATATACGCCCTTGCAAAAGCTGGCCTAAGCCTGGGAAAAATAAGCTCGCGACAGCTGCGAGTACATTACCCGCCGAACCTTGTTGTGACATCAATTTGCTCCATTATTCGATGACTATTATGTTATAACATTGTACGAAGTTAGTGACTGAATACAAATGTTATCTCCACTAACGTGGTATGAAATAAGGATTATTATGCCAAAAAAGTTTGATTACAGCCCTATTGCGGCTTTTTTTAGTGGGATTTGGCAGTTTCTACTCCATCTCAAACAGCGGCTTGCTGAAGACCAAATCAATATACGAGCGGGTCATTTGGCCTATGTGACTTTGTTGTCACTGGTGCCTATGTTGGCTGTCACCATGTCGATGTTATCGGCCTTTCCGGTGTTTAAAGGTATTCGCGGCAATATCGAAGGCTTTATTTATAATAATTTTATACCTGCGGCGGGTGATACGGTACAAGTGCATATTAACGAATTTGTCGCTAATGCATCTAAAGGCACTTTTGTCGGTATTATCGCCTTAGTGTTTGTTGCCATTATGCTGATTTCAGCTATCGACAAAGCATTGAATAACATTTGGCGGATTACCGAAAAACGCTCATACGTGGTGTCATTTTCGATGTACTGGATGGTGTTGACTCTGGGACCTGTTCTCATAGGTGCAAGCTTAGTAGCAACGTCCTATGTTGTGTCATTAGAGGTTGTGGCAGGTACTGAATTATCTGGACTAGTCCCGTGGATTGTTGAACGTTTGCCGTTGATATTTTCTGCAGCATCGATATTACTGTTGTATATGGTAGTACCAAATAAGAAAGTGCATTTCTTGCATGCTTTATTAGGCGCAATTGTTGCTGCGGTATTATTTGAAGCAGGTAAAAAAGGTTTTGCGTTTTATGTCACTCAGTTTCCGAGTTATGAAGCCATTTATGGCGC
>NZ_PJAP01001126.1:0-2196 GCF_002836795.1 Shewanella sp. 11B5
ACAGATTGAATTTCTTTTTCAATCGCCTTAATGTCAGCATCACTATTTTGTTTGTCAATTTCGACTAAAAATACAGCAACATTATTGCTGCTATCTGATGTGTCATTAACAAATGACACATCAGATACATTGTTGTTATTACCGCGTACTACGGCTAATGGCGTGTGCAACATCACATGGGCAGTGATACCCATTCGATTTAACGCCATTGAGAGCGAGTCAACCAAGAAAGGCATATCAAGTTGGATAACCTCAATAATGCTGTGAGTTGACTGCCAGCCATGTTTTGCTTGGCTTGGATTAAATACACGGATGTGGGTTTGATCCTGGGCCGTTTTATTCAGCGCATTCCAAAGGCTCACTACAGCACCATATAAATCACTGTCATTACGAGCATTGAGATCGTCTTTTGACATATGGGCATAGAGGCAATTAGCAAATTGCTCAACTTGTTTGGCTTGAGAATTAGGGATTTTTGTGTGAATTAAATTGACTACATTTTCCAGTAGTACTGAAGGCATTGCATCTTTCAAGGCCATGTTGCAGATTCCTTAAGCGTCTATGGCAGCGCTCTTATCATTATATGGATGCTTCGGCTTGTTGATTCAGTCGGTCCGAGTCATTTTGTGTCTATCACGTAAATAACTGTTTTTCGTTTAACAATAGAAACTCATATTTGAGATCTGGTGCAAAGTTTATTACTAAATTGCTGCTATATCGAGGAAAATTTTAGTGGTACATCCTCTATAAATCCAGTCGACAGCATAGATTAGTGTTTAAAATGACATTTAAGTCGTTTGCATAGAGTAACTATGCAAAATAAAAAAGGGAGCTAAGCTCCCTTTTTTATTTAATTACATGTTTTAGTTACTTTTTTCGCCAAAACATCGCTGATAGTGCCGGTAGAATAATAATTGCTCCCAACATATTCACTAAAAACATAAATGTAAGCAAAATACCCATATCCATTTGGAATTTAAGATCTGAGAAGAACCAAGTACTCACCCCAATAGCTAACGTTAAACCAGTGAAGATAACCGCACTACCGCGTTCAACCAAAGCTTCAAAATACGCTTGTTGAACCGGCATACCATTACTGAGTTTATTAGACATCGTCGACAAGATATAAATACCGTAATCGACGCCAATACCTACCCCCAATGCAATAACCGGTAAGGTACTCACCGCAAGTCCAATATCAAGCAGGGTCATTAGTGCTTGCGCCAATGTCGATACCACATAAAGCGGTATAATCACTGCAATAGTCGCCTTCAGAGATTTAAAACTAATTAAACACAACACAAACACAGCACCATAAACATATAACATCATTGGTAGCTGAGCTTCGCTCACGGCTTCATTTGTGGCAGCCATGACACCAACGGGACCTGAAGCTAACTTAAATTGCAGTGTGTCAGAGTTAAGTTGCGCAGCAACGGCTTTAACTTTATCGACAACCACCTCAATGGTTTCAGCTTTGTGATCCTTTAAGAACAAGTACACTGGCATCACTGAACAGTTACTATTGAGCAAACCTGACGTTGTCGGTACTTGACCAACGGCTTGTACTAAGCTGGCAGTGGTACGAGGTAAAATTTCCCATTTTGGGTTACCTTCGTTAAAACCGGCATTCACTTTTTTAGCAATAGATGCCAAGCTCGCCGTTGACTCTACACCAACGGTATTGGCCATCATCCATTCAAACTGATCTATTTGTGTTAGGACAGAATGATAAGTACAAGCTTCTGGTGTTGCTTCGACAATCACTGTCATCACATCGGTGGTAATAGAAAAGTGATCAGTAATAAAGAAGGTGTCTTGGTTATAACGAGAATCTTGGTGCAGTGCTGGTGCCCCACCTTGTAAATCACCTATTTGCATTTTTGAAGCTTGTTGAAAACCAACCACATAAAGAATTACTGTCGAAATTAATACTACAACGGCATATTTTGGCGTCGCAAACTTAGACAATGCTCGCCAAATATTTTCAATTTTTTGGCGTTTCTCAGGATTATCTTGCTTGTTGGGTAATTCAAAATATGAAATAACCAATGGTAGCAAAATAAGGTTAGTTAAAATAATGACTGCAACACCTAGCGATGCAGAAATTGCCAACTCACGAATAATACCAATATCAATGGCCAATAAGGTTAAAAAACCGACCGTATCAGACAATAAAGCAACACCACCGGGCAC
>NZ_PJAP01001127.1:0-2179 GCF_002836795.1 Shewanella sp. 11B5
AAGCCTTAGTGGTTAATGCATTATCAAGTTCTGCACTGCAAGGGAACCATGAACAAGTATGTCCATCTGTACCCATTCCCAATATCACCACATCAAAAGGACGTGGGAAATTAGCCAATGATTCACTGGTCATATCGCAGCCGGCTTCAGGGGTTGCGAACATATTTTTTAAACCACGAAACTTTCCACTGGCAGCTCTATTTTGCAATAAATGCTCGCGAACCACTCTTTCATTTGAATCTTTTTCATCAGCATTAACCCACCTCTCATCGGCTAAAGTAATATAAACATCACTCCAATCGACAAGTTTATGGCTTAATAGCTCGAATAATTTCAACGGTGTTGAACCGCCCGATACCACCAAGCTTGCTTTGCCACGTGTGTCGACAGCATCCTGTAATTGCTTAGCAATTTTGTCGGCTAATTTAGCTTCTAAATCAGCTGGAGTGTCGAACGATTTAAATACAGTATCTTTAATCATGTGAGCTCCCTACTCGTCCCAAGAACGACCATCTTTGGTTATCAATGCAACCGATGCCACAGGTCCCCATGTTCCACAAGGATAAGGCTTAGGTCTTTCGCCACTTTGTTCCCATGACTGAATAATTCCATCAACCCATTTCCATGCTTGTTCAACTTCATCACGACGAACAAACAGGGCTTGATTACCTAACATTGCTTCTAATAACAAACGTTCATATGCATCTGCAATACGTTCATTTTTAAAGGTGTCACTAAAACTTAAATCAAGCTTGGTTGTTTGTAGACGCTGCTTTTGCTCAAGACCAGGAACTTTGTTCATCATCTGAATTTCAACCCCTTCATGAGGTTGCAAGCGGATGGTCAATTTGTTTGGTGGAAGATTACGCAAGCTTGCTCGGTACAAGTTATGCGGTGGGTTTTTAAAATACACCACAATTTCGCTGCTCTTGAACGGCATACGCTTGCCACTACGTAAATAGAATGGCACACCTGCCCAACGCCAATTATCAATATCGACGCGAAGTGCCACAAAGGTTTCAGTGTTCGACTGTGTATTGGCATCGTCTTCTTCAAGGTAACCAGGAACAGGCGAGCCTTTTAAGAAACCCGCACTGTATTGACCTCGGACGGTATTTTCATACACATTGTCTTGGTTAATTGGACGCAGTGACTTAAGTACTTTTACTTTTTCATCACGAATACTGTCTGCATCTAAATTGACAGGTGGATCCATCGCAACCAAAGTTAACACTTGTAATAAATGGTTTTGGATCATGTCACGCATTTGGCCTGCGCCATCAAAGTAGCCCCAGCGCCCTTCGATCCCCACTTCTTCAGCTACAGTAATCTGTACATGGTCAATTGTGCGGTTATCCCACTTAGAGGCAAACAATGAGTTAGCAAAACGTAAAGCGATCAGGTTTTGTACTGTTTCTTTACCTAAGTAATGGTCGATACGGTAAACCTGGTTCTCGTTGAAGAATTCAGCCACTTGGTCATTAATCACATGAGATGATTCTAAATCAGTACCAATCGGCTTTTCGAGCACAACACGGGTGTCAGATTGAATAAGGTCTTGTTCATGTAAACAACGACATATGGCACCGAAAATCGAAGGAGGTGTAGCGAAGTAGTTCACCATGACGCGTTTACTTGGTTCAAGTAAATCGTGGAAGGCACTGTAACCTTCAGGTTCTGTAAAATTGGTACCGATATAATGACAACGACTGAGGAAGCGCGCTAACGTGGTTGGGCAAAGTTCATCTTTAACAAATGTATTTAGTGCTTTAGTAACGAGGGCGACAAACTCTTCTTGAGTAAATGCGTCTTTTGCTACACCGATTACCTTGGTTTCTTTATCAAGTAACTCTGCTTTGTCTAGCTGATATAGAGAAGGTAATAATTTACGCCTAGCTAAATCGCCTTTTGTACCGAAAAGTACGAAGTCGCAAGCCTTGGCTCCAATTGATTTGCCCATTGCTGAAAGCTCTCCTAATAATATGTGTGTGTCATGTTCGAATTCGGTCGATGAATAAAAGCACACTTTTGTTGTAATATAACAACAGAATTTAAATATTGCATCTTTAATTTGCATTTATTCTATTGTTGTTAATCTAGTCATGTGTATCTATTATCTGCTATGATTTTCTACCAATTACAAGGCTTGAGAACCATTCTACCGTGATCTATGTCTTGA